>JBJKQZ010000646.1:0-2785 GCA_046704865.1 Terriglobia bacterium | reverse complement strand
TTGATCAAAAAGTCATCCGCGCCTGAGGGGACGACGCCAAAGCAGCAGGCCGTTCAACCGGTTCGCATAGGGTTCCGGCCCTAATCGAATGGCACGAAGGTAACGCCTTTGTTGTCGCGACTCGGTAGTGTAGCATACTTGATATTCCTGGCAAGCAAATGTGGGGGTCATTCCGGCCCGGCCGGATCCCGAATGCCGGGTACCAAAAATCGGGGAATCGGGCCTCGGTACGCCGCGTTGGATGGCCGGCCTGGATGTTCATCCAAAAAGGGTAGCCACGACGAATGGGAAGGGCATAAAATCAGGCCGATATTGGTTGCCTATTGGAAAAATGTCCTGCAGGACATAAGGCCCCTGGGATTACCTTTTGCAGGAGTAAACATTGTTGCGTGAAGGAGAAAATATGAAGACCTCTTTAGTTGCAATCGCTTCTCTGATGATGATGTTTGTGGTGGCAAACCCGGCCAGTGCGCAAGGTGTATTTAAAGTTGAAAAGGGGGAGGCCTTTAACAAAATTATCCCCAGAGACTTTGTCCTGGAAGAAAATTCGATCCCGACCGAAAAACGCAATTCGACGCTTGTTCTTATGCCTTCGGGTGCAAGATTAGTTGCGGGATTGTTGGACACGAGTGGTTACAGCTCACAGGTCCAGGAGAAATACCTTGGGATGCTGATTGCCGAAGGAAAGGTGGAAGTTTGCGGGCATCAGGTTGCCATTGGCAGCTATGGTTTCGGGCTTGCAAAAGCCAAAGGTGTGGCAGGGAGTCACCCATCAAGATTCTTCCTCTACAACCAGGCAGGTACGAGAGTTGTAGAATGCGCGGCAAGATGGGATGAAAATCTGAAGAACCCCAGTCCTATGCAGGTCGCGGCAAGCGGAAGTGGAACGGCGCGCCTTTATGTGGGCCGGACCTGGGTTGAACTGAAGTGACTCAGTAGGCTGGCTTGTAAGCCGCGGCGCTGAGGACTCTTGCTTCCCTATGGGTGTGTTTTAGCCAGTTCTTGCAGGTGAATAGTGCTGACCGGATTATGACAGAGATCGCCCCCCCCCGCGCATCCGGCCATGACAGAGGGCCTTGGCGCGGGCCCTCCTCGTGTATTATTTGGATAAGGGATAAAACGAGTATGGGACGACAAAGGCGGGCGATAGAGGGTGCAGTGGAGGCATCGTAGCCGGATTCCTTGGTGGTTCCGAGCAACCTTTTGGCCCAGAAAACTCTTCTACATAAATAAGCCGCCAGGAACGCGGCTGAGGGCTGGCTTTCCAAATGGATTACACCATAAGTCAACAGTTCAAGGCTCTCGGCAGGTCAATTGCCATTCTACTGATCCTGGCTGGTATCTTTGTGCTTCCATTGAGGGCGGCCCAGCCTTTGAGTCAGCAAGACGTTACCCTGCTCCTGATTGGCGGCGCGTCAGAAGCGAAGATGATTACGTTGGTGCAGCAAAGGGGCGTTGATTTTCAACTGACTCCGGAACTCATTCAGAAGTTCAAAAAAGATGGCGCTTCGCAGACGCTGATAGATGCCATCATCGATAGCAATCGCAAGAAACCGTCCCAGAACACAGCACCGGTAACGGAAGCGCCCAGCAGGACGGCTGGCTCAAGTTCGGGCGTCAGTCCCGAACTGCCCGGGGGCGGTCCGCAGGTTTCCAATATTTCCAATCCTCCTCCCGCAACCGCCCAGGTTCAGGACGCGAAATCCGCGGAGGTGAACCAGAAGGTCAATACAGTAATGGCGGGGCTGGCCAGTGGTTCCGGGCAGGGTGAAGCGCCCCCTGCGTTGGCGTCAGGATCAAAGCAGGCAGCGCAGTCGTCCACTCCCAAGTTGACCGATCCAAGTCCTGCTGAAATTCAGAACATCATTCACTCGTTTGCGGCCAAGGAATTGATGTTCAAAGAGGCCCGGGACAATTACACCTATCGTCAGATTAACAAAGTTGAGACGTTAGATGCGGATGGCCAGGTTGACGGCTCGTGGCAGCAGAATTGGGATATCCTCTTTGACATCAACGGCAACAGGATCGAAAAGGTCACCTATGCCCCGCCTGGCTCGCTGAAGGGCGTGATCATGACAGAGCAGGACCTGGATGCCATGCGCAGCATTCAGCCATTCGTGATGACGAGTAATGATCTGGGTGAATACGACATCAAATATCTTGGTCACGTGAAAGTTGATTACATCACTGCTTACGTTTTCTCTGTCCGTCCAAAAGAGATCAGGAAGCACCAGCAGTATTTCCAGGGTGTAATCTGGGTTGATGACCGCGACCTGCAGATTGTTAAGACCGAGGGCCGGCAGGTGCCGGAATTGAGAAACAAGCACGGTGAGAACCTCTTCCCTCGCTTCACCACCTGGCGGCAGCAAATCGATGGAAAATTCTGGTTTCCTACCTTTACGCTGGCTGACGATACGCTTTACTTCCCCAGCGGGCCCGTTCATATCAAAGAAATCATTCGCTACACAGACTATAAACAGTTCAAGTCAAGTTCCGTGATCAAAGCTGTCCAGAGCATCGACACGGGTAAGCCGATCCCAACGCCGAACGGTTCCGCCCCTTCGTCCAATTCGCCACCCAAGAAATAGCTTCTGCAGTTGTTACTGATATGTGCTGGTAAAATCACTAGCATGAAAACAACGGGAGCGAAGTGGCGCGTGGTTCTGGTCCGGCCGCGCAATCCACTCAATATCGGAGCCGCAGCTCGCGCCATGGCGAACTTTGGTTTTGATGATCTGGTGGTCGTGGCGCCCTTCGACCCCGTGTGGAGGGAGGCTCGCTCGGC
>JBJKQZ010000645.1:0-4729 GCA_046704865.1 Terriglobia bacterium | reverse complement strand
CCACCAACCCGGCCGGGCCCTCATGGCAAGCAAGAGGAATGCCGTCAGAAAGACGAATACCAGCATCTGCTGGCCGCCGAAATTCATCCAATCGCCCATGAAGCCGGTAATGCGGGTAGTGATCATGTAAGCGTAGACGTGGTGAGGGTGATCTACACTTACCATGCGATATTGCCGGACAAACTGCCATGCCGAAATCAGGCCTGCAACCGCTGCTTCAACGAACAGTCCTTTCCAGAGCCAGGCCAAGTGCCTGGTGCTGGTAATCAGATTCACTGCAAGAAGAATGATAAGAAAAAGGACCAGTTTGCGGACTGCAAACAAACCTGTCCCGGGATTGACGGCCTGGATGACCGAAATCACTGTAAAAAGACAGAAAAGCAGCAAAGGCAGCTTGATGGGCGGGAAAGCGATGCGTGGCCGGTTCCGGAGAAGGTGGGCGGCCAGTAGGAGCCCCGCCAGCGCAAGAAACAGCTGTGTAACTGCGATTGAGAGGAGATAGGCTAAAACAGAGAGACTAAAGAAGATCGACGCCCAGCGGGCGAGGCTGGAAGGAGGAAGCTCCGAGCGAACGGCACTGACAAGATTGCTAAAGTTTTCCACTCAAGAGTTGAGACTGTATTCAACTCGGACGATAATTTCAAGTGGGAAAGGTAGTTGAAACGAATTGCCTTGAAAAATGGGCGCAATCGTGGCATGCCTGAACGCCAGGCGGCGGGGGTTCTACCGACCGGTTAGAAGGCTGAAAGTAAGTGCTTGTTTTGCCTGCATTTCTTGACAGGGATGGCCTGCAAGATATAATTGTAGTTTTGGATGAGTGAGGCGGAAGTGTTTATCACCCTCCAGGAGTTGGAGCTTCACCGGGTAAAAGTATCAGAAACCTACCTGCCGGGCGGCTTGGATTTCCAGACGGGCGAATTCCAGCAGGTAGGGCCCATAACGGTGAATGCTGAAGCTGAACTGGCCGGGACAGAGATTCGAATTCACGGGCATATTTCCGGAGTTCTGGAAGCTGCCTGTGGCAGGTGCCTGGAACAGGTCAAAATACCGGTTGAACATGATTTCGACTTGCCCTATCGGCCAATGGAAGATATTGCCCGGGAAGAAGAAATTGAAGTCGGGAATGAAGAATTAAAGGTAGGCTTCTTTACCGGCGAGGGCGTGAATCTGCAGGACGTGGTGAAGGAACAGGTTCTGCTTTCTCTTCCCATGAAGGTGGTCTGCAGGCCTGAATGCCAGGGCTTGTGTCCGGTGTGCGGAAGTAACCGCAATTTCAAGCATTGCGATTGCTCCTCACAGCACGAAGATTCACCCTTTGCTTTTTTGAAGAAACAGTAGGCCAGGTAGCGATCAAAGTTGGATTTGAGGGCGCTGGTGTGTGGGCCGCCAGCTGCCCGTGCACGAAGCCCACGCCAGATTAAAATCTACCTTGCAGGACAAGCAAAACAGCAAGGCAACTTGATTTGAAGGAAACTGTAGGATGCCAAACCCGAAACGACGACATTCAAAAGCGCGGCGAAACCGGCGGCGTGCCCATGACCACCTGAAACGGCGGTCACTTTCGGAGTGCCCCAACTGTCATGAATCGAAGATGCCCCACCAGGCATGTCCCCGTTGCGGCCACTACAACGGACGGGAAGTGATTCTGGTGGAAGAAGCCGCCTGACAGACTTGAGTCGAAACCGGCGAATGCCGGGTCCCGCTTGTCAGGATCATCACACTGGTGGCCCTATTAGACCATGCGCGCGATTGCTGTTGATGCAATGGGATCAGACACGGCACCTCTGCCTGAAGTTGAGGGTGCAATTCAGGCGGCCCAGGTGGGACATGCAGAAGTCCTGCTGGTGGGCCCCCAGGACCTGTTGAATCGTGAACTGGCGCGGCGCGGAGCGAAGGGTCTTAAGATCGAAGTGGTCCACGCATCCGAAGCCGTGACCATGGAAGACGAGGCAGCCAAAGCGTTCCGCCGCAAAAGGGATTCTTCTATTCGCGTAGCCGCCCGGCTGGTTCGGGATGGCAAGGCAGACGGATTGATTAGCGCCGGGAATACAGGCGCAGTGATGACGACAGCGAAAATCCTGCTGGGAACGCTGGAAGGCGTGGACCGGCCGGCTCTGGCCCAGGTTTTTCCTTCATCGCAAATCGGCAAGGCTTCCGTCCTCCTGGATGTGGGCGCCAACGTGGATTGCAAGCCCCTGCACCTGGAGCAGTTCGCGGTGATGGGGGGAATTTACTACCGGGTGATTTTCGGCGGTGAAAAGCCCCGGGTTGGATTGCTCTCAAATGGCTCGGAGACTCACAAGGGAAATGAAGTAACACGCGAAGCTCTTGCGCGTCTAAACGAAATGAACCTGAATTTTGCGGGTTACGTCGAAGGCCGCGACCTCTTCAACGGCCGGGTAGACGTGATTGTTGCGGACGGATTTATCGGCAACGTTGCGCTGAAAATCAGCGAAGGGATCGTTGATACGGTTTCGAGTTTGCTCAAGGAAGCCCTGTCAAGCTCGGTTTCGTCGAAAATGGGCTATCTGCTTTCTCGAAAGGCATTCGAGCGGATGAAAAAGCGGCTGGATTACTCCGAGTACGGAGGAGCGCCGCTTCTGGGAGTCAAGGGAGTTTGCATCATCTGCCATGGCGGCTCAAACGCCAACGCCATCAAGAACGCCATCCGGGTGGCGGCGGAATTTTCCGAAGGCCGGGTAAACGAAAAGATCGAGCGCGAGCTTGCCCTTGCTTCGCTCAGCAAGAATTAGAAGAACATTTCAGGAGCCATAATGGTTGCTACGGGAATCCTGGGCACGGGGTCCGCCCTGCCTGAGAAGGTGATCACCAACTTCGACCTGGAAAAAATGGTCGATACTTCGGACAGATGGATTACGGAACGCACAGGCATCAAGGAAAGGCGCCAGGCGGCTCCGAACGAGACGACCTCGACACTGTCCGTTCAAGCTGCCCAACGGGCGCTGGAAATGGCCGGCATCTCGCCCGAACAGCTTGACCTGATTATCTGCTCTACCATTTCTCCCGATATGCCGCTTCCCGCAACAGCTTCCATCATTCAGCGTGAGTTGGGTGCAGGAACCTGTTGCGCGTTTGACCTGGCCGCCGCCTGCTCCGGGTTTCTGTTCGGGTTGACGGTGGTAGACCAGTTCATCAAGACCGGCAAATCCAAGTACGCGCTTGTGATCGGCGCAGAATTGCTCTCCCGATATCTCGATTATCAGGATCGGGCCACTTGCGTGATCTTTGGCGACGGAGTCGCCGCAGGCGTGCTGGGCGCGGTGAACTCATCTTCCGGAATTCTGGCGTCTGAAGTCCATACGAACGGGGCCTACGCAGACCACCTATACATTCCCGCCGGAGGAACAGCGCGGCCGGCAACCTGTGAAACGGTCCAGGGCCGCGAGCACTTCATCAAAATGCGCGGGAACGAATTGTTCAAGGTAGCCGTGCGCAGCCTGGAAGAAGTCTCGCGCCGGGTGATTGAGCAGGCTAATGTCCAACCGTCTGACATCGACTTGTTTATTCCACACCAGGCCAATCTACGCATTACGGAAGCCGTGCGCGAGCGGCTGGGAGTGCCGGCGGAAAAAGTTTATTCAAACATCAATCGTGTGGGCAATACGTCTTCAGCATCGATTCCTATCTGCCTTGATGAGTGCGTGCGCAACGGACGGATCAAGAAAGGTGATCTGATTCTGATGTCCGCTTTCGGGGCGGGTGTAACCTGGGGATCAGTTTTAATGCGCTGGTAGGCCCGGGGCGACGCCCGGGCGCGGGCCGCGCGTAAACCATCTGCACGGCCGCATCCTGACCACATTGGAGATCAGTTTTTGTCCGAGATAGCTTTTCTTTTTCCGGGGCAAGGTTCACAGGCGCCCGGGATGGGTCTTGAACTGGCGGAACGTTACGCTCAAGCCCGCGAGGTCTTTGAAGAAACAGATGCCGCGCTGGGATTTTCACTCTCAAGACTGTGCTTTGAGGGACCGGCAGAGGAACTGCAACTGACGGCCAATACCCAGCCCGCCATTCTGACCGTTTCAGTCGCAGCCGCCCGAGTGCTAGGCGAAAAAGGTGTCCGGCCTGATTACGTTGCGGGGCACAGCCTGGGAGAATATTCAGCACTGGTGGTCGCAGGATCAATCGACCTGGCAGATGCCGTGAAGCTGGTCCGCAAGCGTGGCGAATACATGCAGGAAGCCGTTCCCGTGGGCCAGGGAGCGATGGCTGCACTGTTGGGACTTGAAGCGAGCATTGTAGAAGATATTTGCCGGGAGGCGGCAGGCGACCAGGTGGTTTCACCTGCAAATTTGAATTCGCCGACGCAGATTGTTATTGCGGGGCACCATTCAGCAGTCGAAAGAGCCGTCGAGCTTGCCAGGTCGCGGGGCGCCAAACGAGCGATTATGCTGAACGTTAGTGCGCCCTTTCATTGCAGCCTGATGAAGCCCGCAGCAGACCGGCTGGCCGTCGATCTGGACGCAGTGACAATCCGTGACCCGCGGGTTCCGCTGGTGAATAATTCCGACGCCGCAGTTGTCCGCTCTGCGGAGGCTGTACGCGACGGGCTGAAACGCCAGGTGACGTCTCCGGTCAGATGGGCGGATTCAATGCGCGCTCTGCGAAGCACAGGAGCGGACCTGTTCGTCGAGGCTGGTCCCGGGAAAGTGCTCTGCGGGCTGATGCGGCAGATTGACCGCGAAGCACAGGCTTTGCCCGCGGGCGACCA
>JBJKQZ010000644.1:0-7136 GCA_046704865.1 Terriglobia bacterium | reverse complement strand
GCATTCCTTCTTGCAACGTCTGGAGGTCGGGATTCAGGTCCATCAAGATGGTCCGTCGTCGCCGGTCCCTGCGGGGTAGCGAAAACCCTTCGTCTTTAAGAGCCTGGGCAAGTGAAGGATCATCATGATCAAAAAGATCGGGGAACAGCCTCAAAACCAGTCCTCGCTTGCAGACGTACTCGTTCCTGAGAGATCGAAGCACCTGACGAAATATATCCACATCCTGACCGCTTCCACGCCGCTGCCAGATCGGCCCCCATTGAACGTAGGCAACGCCCACATTGAGGAGCGGAACCTTTACAACCTTTGCCTGTGCGGCGGCAACAACCTCGCCGTTTCTTCTAACGACAAGATGGCTCATGTTCCGCCGTCCGCAAGCGACCATGCCGCAGGCCCAAGTCTGGAAAATGCTGGCGTCGTCAAATTCTCGCAGTATCTGGTACCAGCCCTGCTCATCGACAGAGTCGACTTCAACGCTATAATTGGGGTTCAAACTTTTCATTTTTCGCATCGGTAAGGATCCAAAATCCGGTTTGCCAGTACTCGGTTGAATAAGAGTCGATCAAAATCTTTGACTGCCTCGATGCTGCAATCCGCATCTTTAGCAGACCCACTCAATCCTATACAAATTCTCAGGCTTGTGAAGCATGGTGCAAAAGAACATCCGGCTGAAGTTCAATATCAGACTTGAGATCTACAGGCCGGCCATTAATCTGTTCAAAGATGCTGTCCATAATCCGGGCTACAAGCAGGATTTCACGATAAGGAATGGGAACGGGCGCATCCTCGGTGATCGACCGGTAGAAGGATTCGATCAAATATCCCATGCCGGACCGCATATGGAGATCACGCCGCAGGAAAGCAGCCATATTTGCCAAAGAGCCCCCGAAATACTGCCTGGCAAAGAGAGCTGGAGGAACGAATTTCTCAAGATAACTCTTGAATCGATTCCCTCGCAGCCTGATCAGCGTTTCGTGATCCTGATTCAGTAGCAAGCCATTCTCCGGGCCATAAATGGAGAACTGGTGCAAGGATGGTCGCATCTGCGAAGAGAAAGTGAAATAGGCCGTGGTGTCCCGCTCATCACGAATAATCACCCGCAATTCATCGAAAATTTCGGCTTCTCCAAGCTTCTTGAGAAATGGGCTGACAAATCCACACGCCATTACTTCGGGTGAATCACCGTCCATGTACTCAGCGACACGGGCAATGCCATGGCTAATGATATTTTGCAGCAGTTTCCCCGGGAGGCTGCGCACCCAATGGCGACTGTCACCTAAAAGTGCCCGCGCATAAGTAGCGCCTATTTCATAACAGAAATAGCTTTCCATGTGGATTGGCAGGCCGCCTAAATATCCGCTCTGGACGGCGCTTCGCAATCGCCGGGCAACAGGACTGAACTGGTCATCATGGCCGGCTGTCAGTTTGAGTCCCCTGGAGTTTGCAAGGTCTATCAGCGCCTGCGCCTCTTCGGCATAAAGCGTGAATGGCTTTTCCACAAAAACGTGGCACCCCGACTCCAGGCAGCGTCTTGCGATTTCGAAGTGGGTTTGCGGAGGCGTCGTAACATGGACGACATCGGGCTTCGACTCCTTCAGGAGCCTATCCAGATCGTTGAAGTACTGCCTGACAGGAAACCTCTCATAGAGTTGCCGCGCCATCAATTCTTCACGGTCGCACACCCCCACCAGTTCGCTTCCATCGATTCTGGTTATCAGCGATGCGTGAGAGTCCGCAATTTTCCCGCATCCTACAATTGCAACTTTAAGCATGGTGTCCCTCGGCTGTCCGGCAGGCGGCAAAATAGCGATTGAATCCCTCCGCAGTGGTCACTTTTGGAGTCCATCCCAGGCGCGTCTTCAGTTTTTCGTTACTGTAACGGGTCTTCTTCCAGACCGCGTGCCACTTCCGGCGGTTAAAGTTCGGTTCCAGTTGTCCCTTTGACCAGACCGAGTACTTCTCCCACAAAAAGCAAAGCGCGTAGCTGGCAAAGTGAGGAAGGTAAAGAGAACTGAAGCGCCTGACATTCTTTTTATACATGCGCAGGAATTGACGGCTGGAGGGCAGGTCGTCATCCACAACATTAAATACTTCTCCATCCACGCCGTCTTTCTGCAAACCGGACAGGACAATGGCCTCAGCGCAATTATCGACGTAGGTAAACGGCACGTTGTTTGAACCACCAAGGTGCAGGAAGATGCCAAATGTGTCGATCCCTACGCGGCTGGTAATCGCGTCGTGGCCGGGGCCGTAAACGTATCCCGGCCTGACCATCACAAAAGGTATCCCGAACTTTTCGCAATATTCCTTGATGATCTCATCCTGGCCTACTTTGGCAAAACAATAGGCATCCCATCGCTGCACGGCCTCTTTTTCAACCGGGCAAGTCTCATCCAGCAACCTTCTGTGCGGTTTTTCTCTGTTGCTATACACGGCGAAGGAACTGACATTGACAAACCGCTTGAGGGTTTTGCTCGATGCCGCAGCCTCCAGAAGATTCCGAGTGGTAACCACGGAGTTCATGAAGGCGTCCGGAAACGATTTAGATCCTCCTCCAACCGCAAGGTGAAAGATGATGGACGCGCCCCGCACTGCCGCACTGCAATCCTCGCGAGTTAGAAGGTTGCCTTGGAAAACTTCAACCTTGGCACCGCCCTGGCCCATTGCGCGAAGGGACTCTACTTTTGAAGGGTCACTGGATGGCCGGACAAAGCACCTGATATGGCGAAAACCCCGGTCCAGCAGATTCCCGACCACCTTGGCGCCTATAAAACCGGTTGCTCCGGTCACCAGCAGAACGTCGTCGTATCCTGCAATGAAACTATCGGGTTGTTTGTGATTCGATTTTGCGTCTGTCATCTGTGATTTCCCGTGACGAAAGTGCGACCGAAGGCACAGAGTCCTTTGCGTCACGCAGGTACGCGTTATGCTGCCTCCAACCGCTCGGGATTGGCCACTTCGAGTCCGAATTCCTGTAGCTGTGCAACTACAAAATTCTGTTGCTCAGCCGAAAGTCCCGGAAACATGGGCAGCGAAAGAATTTCTACGGAGACCTTCTCCGCCACCGGGAAGTCGCCAGGCTTGTAGCCGAGGTGCTGATAAGCCTTCTGGAGATGCAAGGGAATCGGGTAATGAATTCCGGTGCCAACCCCTGCCTGAGAAAGCGCCTTTATCAATTCCTCGCGCTGCGCCACCCGAACGACGAACAAGTGATAGATTGCCCTTGTCCATTCCGGCTCATAAGGCAGGACAACTCCCTGTCCGTCCGTTCCGCAGAGTTCGCGGTAACGGGCAGCAGCCTCGCGCCGCCGCTCATTCCATTCGGGGAGGTGCCTTAGTTTGACGCGCAGAATTCCGGCCTGAATGGAGTCCAGCCTGCCGTTGTAGCCTTCCATATCGTGGTAATACTTCTTTGCCTGGCCGTGATCACGCAGCATGCGCACTTTCCGGGCTAATTCCGGATCGTTGGTCGTAACCGCACCACCCTCTCCGCAAGCCCCCAGGTTCTTTCCCGGATAGAAGCTGAAAGCTCCAGCTTTCCCGATCGACCCAGCCTTCATCCATTGATTCTCTCTTCGTGAAAAATATTCCGCGCCGTGCGCCTGGCATGCATCTTCGATCACAAGCAGGCCAAAGCGTTCTGCCAATTCAAGGATCGGATCCATGTCCGCAGGCTGCCCATAAAGGTGAACAGGAACAATCGCCTTCACGGATCTTCCTGTTTCCTTGTCCAAAAGCGTTCCATTCTCGGTGTCTGGAGCACACCCGTTTTCCAGGTAGTCCGCCAGTTTTTTCACATCGATGTTGTAAGTTCGCTCATCGATATCCACAAACCGGGGCAGAGCTCCCGCCTGCGTGATAGCCTCACTTGTCGCGATAAAAGTGTTGGGAACTGTGACAACGATGTCGTCGGTGGCCACTCCAGCAGCCATCAATGCAAACCGCAGGGCATCGGTACCACTGCTGACACCCACGGAATATTCGGTATCGCAGAACTGAGCGAACTCAGCTTCAAACTGTTCGACTTCCGGTCCACCAACAAATCCAGAAGTTTTCAGCGCCCGCGCGAACACCTGAAGGAGTTCTTCTTCCAGTTCCGCATGTAAACCACTCAAATCAAGAAACGGTACTTTATAGGCTGTGCCCATTATTTCCTCCCGTAGCAATCGATCTTAAAAACCGTGCGGGGCTGCCAGCGACAATGACGTTGGCCGCAACGTCTTTGGTCACAACAGAACCGGCCCCGATGATGGCGTTCTCTCCAATCGTCACATTTGAAAGGATGGTAGAACCGGACCCGATTGACGCGCCCTTCCTGATTACCGTCTTTTCTACCTTCCAGTCTTTTTCTGTCTGGAGCGATCCATCCGGATTAGCAGCGCGGGGATACGTATCGTTGATAAACGTCACACCGTGTCCGATAAAGACGCAATCTTCGATCGTTACCCCTTCGCAGATAAAGGAATGGCTTGAAATCTTGCAGCGCTTTCCAATCCTGGCGTTCTTCTGGATTTCCACGAAAGCGCCGATCTTCGTCTCGTCACCAATTTCACAACCATAAAGGTTGATAAACTTGGAGAGTTTTACATCCTTGCCAAGCTTCACATCGGGGGAGATGCACACAAAATCGTTCATAGGTAAACGGCCTTTCCCTTTCCCTTCAATGAGGTCTCCGCAGCCTCTAGCATCTTCACCACCCGCAGGCCGGCTTCGCCGTCGTTGAAGGGGGTCTCGCCGCTGTTAATGCATTGGACAAAATAGGACAATTCCGCGCGCAGGGCTTCACACTGGTCAACCCTTGGCGCCCACATGTCACCTGAGCGGTAACTGACCAGCAAGTCGTACACGCCCTGGCCGCCTTTCACCTGGACGCCTTTGTCATAGATTTTGATCTTTTCGTCTACCTCCAGATCGTTCCAGACCAGCATCCTTTTTTCCCCGCCAATCAGTGTGGTTCGAACTTTTACCGGAGACAGCCAATTAACGTTCACATGCGCAATCACGTTGTCTGGGAAATAGATCGTAATGAAGGCAACTTCTTCAAAGCCGTTCAGATGTTTCTCGCCGGTGGCGATGATGGCCTCGGGATTTTTCTGGATCAGGTAATCCAGGATAGAAAGATCATGCGGGGCAAGGTCCCAGACAACGTTCACGTCATGCTGGAACAAGCCCAGATTGACCCTCATCGAGTCGTAGTAATAGAGAGTGCCCAGAACTCCGTCATCAATCAGTTGCCGGATCTTCCGGACTGCCCCTGTAAACAGGAAGGTGTGGTCCACCATGATTTTTCGGTCGTTTTTCCGCGCAATCTCAATCAGTTGTTCAGCCTCGGCGACAGTGCGCGTAAAGGGTTTTTCAACAAAGACATGCTTCCCCATCTCAAGCGCCGCCTTAGCCAACTCAAAGTGCGTCCACACCGGGGAAACCACCGCCACCGCATCAACTTCGCGCAACGCGAGAAGGTCCGTCGGATTGTCAAAAAGCTTCACGCCGTGGTTGACGGTGCTCGCGCGTTGCAAAGCGGCAGAACTCCTGTCGCAAATCGCCGCGACGTGCACGCTGTCCAGACCCTGGAAATTCCTGACAATATTCGGACCCCAGTAACCGTAGCCAATCACTCCAACTTCCATCATTTTTCACCCCCGCCTCGTCCGGATCTTCTATAAAAGTCAAACCCGAACGCGTCATTGATCTTTAGCACTGCTCAATCATCCACCCGGTTCCCTTCAAACCACGAAGCGCCAGGCACCGGCGGTTCAGGAGCATCACGTGTGCTTATCAGGACTGATTAGTTCATCCGGCCAAGACAGGAAGGTGTGCCGTTAATAGGCACCGTCGCCGGAAATAATTGCCCGTGGCGTTTCAAATAAAATCTTCAGGTCCAGCCAAATGGACCACGACTTTGCGTACTGCAAGTCAAGACGAACCATATCGTTAAAAGTTGTCCGGCTGCGCCCTTTTACCTGCCATAAACCTGTGATGCCGGGCTTAGCTTCAAGCACCCGCCTGCGATGCCAGATGTCGTAACATTCAACTTCATAAGGAATCGGAGGCCGCGGCCCGACAAGGGACATTTCGCCAATAAAAACATTCCAGAACTGCGGCAATTCATCCAGGCTGGTCTTCCGCAGAAACTTGCCCACATTCGTCACACGCGGATCATCCTTGATTTTGTAAACAGGCGCGGGACCTGAGGAACTTACCTGGCCTGCGATGAGACGCTCAATGTACTGCTTGTGAACATTAGGATCATTGTTCTGACGCATCGTCCGGAACTTCAGAAATGTAAACTGTTCGCCACGATATCCCACGCGCGGTTGCCGGAAAAGAACAGGTCCCCTGGAAGTTAGCTTTATCAACAAAGCCAGGATCCCCATGAGCGGCGAGAGCAGAAGAAGTGCAGTCGCGCTGCCAACAATGTCCAACCCTCTTTTCATTGCGCGGGAGAGTTTTCCTGTCATTTCCTTCTCCCGCAAGTCACTATAGAGGCCGGACCATTTCTGCCAATTGGCGGCACTATCGGGCTGCAAGTACATGCTGATTGCGATACGCTCAAGCTCTTCACTCTTGAGCAATCGGGAAAGGGATGAACGGACTGTGGCGTGGATTACGTCGGTCACAGGTACCGGCCCATCCGGCTTGATCTCGACAAAAATAATTCCGAGGGTATTGTCCTGCAGGTACCAGCCCCGGATGTCAGAGTCGCGCGAGGCCGAGCAAACCGATGCCCAGACGTTGTTGATGAGATTGCCGGAAAGGTCATGCTCGATTGCCTTTCGAAGGTCGAGCAACATCAGCAAAAAGGGCTTCTTTGACCTCTCCGCTCTTCGCCGCTCCAGGCAGAGCAGTTCCCCAAACTGCTTCTCGCTCGGAATCGCAACAACATCGCTGATGGGAACAGCTGAAAGCGCCGAAGGCGACTGGCCGACGGGATTTAACTGATCGCGCAAAATACGAAGTGGCATAAGCGGCACCTTCAAAACCTATGTTCTTGACTGTAGTAGCGGTTCGGCGCAATAAAACGTCCGAAGGTCAGAGGCACCTTTCTGTAATTTGGATAGAGCTCCGCCCTCTGAGCCACAATCCCTGTGTCCCCTGAAAACCTTCTATGCCGGTCTGGCTAAGGGAGCCAAACC
>JBJKQZ010000643.1:0-17237 GCA_046704865.1 Terriglobia bacterium | reverse complement strand
AGCCCACACTTCATCGCCGCGCGACTGGACACCGTTGACAAAATCGTCTGCCAGCCCGCTGTCTTTGCTCAAATAGTTGTGCCAGTTCCGGCCGTCATATCCGCTGAGGCCGAAATAGGTTCCCGCCCAGAACATCTTCGTGTCAGGGTTATAGGCGATGCTGCTGACTATCATGTGGATGAGGCCCTGATTGCGATAAAGGACAATTTCCATTGAACCGTCCGGGTCGGTGTAAGGCCGCCAGTAGTGGCCCGCAAGGTCATAGACCAGGACGCCGCCGCCCCAGAGGCCGAAGTAGGCCTTTTCCTTGCTGAAAGCGATGGCGTAAGACCAGGGCTCGTCGAAGGGCGAATTCTGCTCATTGAAAATGGCCCAATCGCCTGTTTCCGTGTTCAGGCGGCTGATGCCCGCCGCGGTTGCAGCCCAGACGTTTCTTCCCTGTATCGCGACGCTGTAGACCAGATCGTTCGCCAGGCCGCTGGTAAGGTTGGTGTAATTCTTGAACTGGCCCGCGGAGTAACGGCTGAGCCCGCCAAAAGTGGCAGCCCAGACGTCTCCGGTCTGCTTATCCACGGCGACTGACATCACCACCTGGCCCGCCAGCCCATCCTTGGGCGTAAAGACCTTTTTCACTTTCCCGCCCTCAATCAAAACCAATCCATTGGCCGTCCCCGCCCAGACCTGATTGCCATCGATGGCAACGCTATAGACTTCGCCTTCGGGGAATCCGTTGGCCGGAGTGTAATTGACCCACCTCGTATAAAGCGGCGGAGTCTGGGCCATCAGGCCGGTCGCTGCCAGGATCAGAAATCCAGTTCCAAGAAAAAGGTACAGGCGAGATAAATTTCTCATTTTTCCGCCAGGGACTTGCGCCGGCCGGGCGCCGTCCCTGTTCTCCTTCATAAGGTCTTTAAGAACTCGATCAGATCGTTCAACTGCACTTTGTTCATGTCAGAAGTAATCCCGTGCTTGTCATCGGGATTGAATTTGGTCCAGATGCCTTCCAGCGTGAGCGCCTTCCCATCGTGGAGATAAGGCGCGCGCATGTAGACACCTTGGATTTGCGGCACGTCGAAATCCTTGACCGTGTCAAAAGGCGTGGAGGTTCCAACGTCCATCCGCACGCGCGAGGTGTAGTGCGTCATCGGAGCATGGCAGTAATAACAGCGGTCGCGGTCCGGGATCATGGTTCCGTAGTTGGTCTTTGTGCGGAAGAAAATCTCCCGGCCGCGTTCCTGGGCTTCCGTCAGGTGGCCGTCCGCCGCGAGATGCGGGTTGGGCGGCAGCTTGAGCGAATCGATATAACCGACCAGGTCCTTAACCTGCTCGGAGCTGAATCCCTGTGACCGGAAGATATACATGGCGGTGCGCGGGCCGTCCTGCGTTGCCAGATTGGGGTTCAGGCCATTCCACTTGAAGGGCGAAGTCTCGGCAATATCCAGAAGCGTGCGGTTTTCCACCACGTCGTGGCCAAGCTCCGGCGTTTCAAGGCTCCAGACTAATCCGTCTTCAAAACCTTCATGCGGATGGCAACTGGCGCACGCAAGCTGCGCCTGGTAGCAGAACCTTGCATCAAAAAACAACTGTTCTCCGCGGCGCAGCGAAGTGATCTCCTTTGGGCCGCCCAGGTCAATGGTCGATGCCACCTTCAGATGCTGAAGGTCAATCACGCTGACAGTGTCGTCCGTGCGGTTCGCGATGTAGGCAAAACGGCTGTCCGGCGAGGTCACAACGGCGGTGGGATTGCGCCCCACATCCAGCCGCCTTGTCACAAACTGCAAGGCGGAATCCAGCCGGTGCGCCAGCGCATCAGGGTCATTGGGCGGGATCTGCTTCAGCAGTTGATTGAGCTTCGCAATATCGATAACAGAAACGGCGTTGGCGCCGGAAGCCGTCACCAGCGCCAGCCGTCCGTCCGGGGTGGAAGCAGAGCCGAAGCCATCAGCAAAGTAGTGGTCGATATCATCCAGCAGAAGTTCCGTTACCCGGCCTTGCTGCCCGTCCGCCGCCGGCGGCCGAATAATCGCCATTCCGTTGGTCAGGTACCATCCTTGCTGGATTTGTACCAGCGGGACCAGGTTATGGGGCTGCTGGAACGGAATCAGCAGGTATCCGCCGTCGCGGGCCGGCACCTGCGCAATGTGGCGGAGTTGAATGGCACCCGGGACCGAGATTCGGCTGGAAACTATCTGCTTCGCCGTATCGATCACAGTCAGTTCGGAAACAGGCGGGACATCAGGCGGCGCCAGTTGGGCAAGAAGATTGGACACGTATATCCACTTTCCGTCGCGGGAGAGATCGACATATTCAGGAAAGTGCCCGGCATCGAGGCGCTTGATTTCCTTCCCAGTGGAAAGGTCGATCACGGAAACGTTGTCGCCCAGCGTGTTTGCCGTGTAAAGAAACTTGCCCGCGCGATCTGTTGTGATTCCCACCGGGCCCCAGCCGGTCTTGAGCGTTCGAAGAATTCGAAAGGTATTAGCGTCAATCTCGCTGACCGAGTTGCTCCTTTCGTTCGTAACGTAGAGAGTTTTGCCGTCCGGAGAAAGTGCAATTCCTTCAGGCCGAGTCTCAACGTGGATGCGCCCGATCACCCGCCGCGTGTTTGTATCCACAACCAGCAAGACATCGCTGGCTTCGCAAACCACGTAGAGCCGCTTGCCATCCGGAGATAGCTTCAGGGCTGTGGGATTAAGATAACGGGGGGTTGCGTCACCGAAATTCTGGGAACCCTGTGGCAATGCCTCCGTGGAAGTGCGCTGCACGGCTAACCCCGCCGCGAACACTAGAACAACAATTGCCGCATTCAAAAGGAATGGCCGCCGCAGGATAGTTCTGGTTCTATTCTTCATCGAACGTGCGCTCATTTCCCGTTGCTCTTCACCGCGGGCGGTTTTGCATCCACCGGTTCTTTGACCGTCAGAATCTGATCGGCCTTCACGTGCTCGAGCGTCTGGACCGTGCCGCTTGGCCAGCGAATAATCAATTGCTCCACCTCGGTGTGCTGTCCCAGACCGAAATGAGGCCGGGGATCGCTTTGTGAAAGGTATCCGGATTCCGAAACAGCCTGGACATACTGGTGAATTCCGCCCGTAACGATTTCCAGGCTTGAGCCAAAGCCGTCGCGGTTGCTCCGCGTCCCCACCAGTTTTACGGTCAGCCAATGATTGCGATTTGAGGCAGGAGGTGTGTTATGGAGCAGGATGGCCTTGCCGCCCAGTGTCGTGACAAAGGCATCCACGTATCCGTCATTGTCGTAATCGCCAAAGCAGGCGCAGCGGCTCACCTGCCGCCTTTCAAAAAAGCTTCCGGCACGAGTGGAAACATCGGAAAAAGTCCCGTTGCCATTGTTCCTGAGCAGCGCACTCTCCATCGGAATCAGCCACGACAGTCCGCCGTTGACGATGAAAATGTCTTTCCATCCGTCATTATCAAAATCGAAGAAACCGTCACCCCAACCAACGTACTGGCCGGATACCTCGCCCACGCCGGCATCATTCGTCACATCCATGAAGTAGCCGCCGGCCTTGCCGGGATTGTGAAACAGCCGATGGAATCGGGCATCCGATACAAACAGGTCCTGCCAGCCATCGTTGTCATAGTCGCCAAAGATCGGCCCCATGGCCGTTGTCGCTTCACCGTTCTGGCCGTAAGCCACGTTGACATCCACTGCGACGTTCGTAAACGTGCCGTTGCGGTTGTTGTGATAAAGGAAGCTCGGCATGGTGTCATTGGCCACGTAAATATCGGGCCAGCCGTCGTTGTCAAAATCGCCAACGGTGATTCCCATGGCGCGGCCTGCGTGCAACCCGATCCCGGATTCCTTGGAAACGTCCGTAAAGGTCCCGTTGCCGTTGTTATGAAAAAGCCGGTTGAGTTCGGGATCGTAGTCGAGTGGGCCGGGATAGTGGTCACCGGGATAATACTGCCGATAGCTGGGAACAAACCTGAGGTAGTTTCCGACAAACAGGTCCAGCCGCCCGTCGCGGTCGTAATCCAGGAAGGCCGCGCCGGTGCCGAAGAACGGGTTGTCACCGCCTGCGTCGGCAGTGACGTCGGTGAAGGTCCCGTCGCCATTATTGTGATAGAGGATGGCGGAATTGTAGTTTGTCACGTAGATGTCAACATGGCCGTCGTTGTCAAAATCTCCAGCAGTCACGCCAACTCCAAGCCCTTTGCCGCCCACGCCGGCCTGTGCCGTAACATCCGTAAAAGTGCCGTCACCGTTGTTGCGGTAGAGATGGTTGGTGGAGTCTGTGCCGTCCGGAGAGGAATGGTTCGTCAGCCCCTCAACATAACGGCCGTTGACGACGTACAGATCGAGAAGACCGTCGTTGTTGTAATCGAGCCAGGCGCAGCCCGAACCGGTCCCTTCAAGAATGGAGCTCAGTTCCTTTTCGCCGAACGAGTGAGTAAAGTCGATGCCGGATTTCGCGGTGACGTCCAGGAATTGTGGAAGCAAGGGTGCAGAGCCCTGTGCCGCCGAAAGGCTTTTGCCCATGAGTCCGCGTGCCATCCATAAAGGTCCTGCAGCAGCAGCCAGTGTTACAAAACGTCGTCGAGAAATCCTCATGTGCTCCTCAGTGTTGTGCCGATGGCGGATTTGCAGCCACACCCACAGGAATCGGCGCATCGGGCCGCTTCAACGCCAGCGGCCAGTTATCTCCCGGCGCCAGGGCCTTACTCTCATGGCAGCCAATGCAGGGCACGTCTTCACCCGTTCGGGCCCAGATCCAGCTTTTCTGCGCGTGGATCACAGTTCCTTTGGGGTTCAACAACTCGAAGCGGATGGGATAATCGGCCGGAACCTTGATATAAAAGGAGCCGTCGCTCTCCACCGGGGCCGCGCCAAGAACCTTTTCGCTGTGGTGGTCCGGCTGAAGCGCAATCACACGGACGTGAGCGATGTGGCCTGTCAGACGTCCGCCGGGCGCGTCGGCGGAAATGTAAGAGTCAAGACAAACAACGCGTCCGTAATTCCGATCCGGGTGAAGGATGCTCCAATAGTAGAGCGGAACCTTCCGCGTCTCGACCGGCTGGGCCTGTACGCCTGATAATTTGGGATTGCGATAGATCGTTTTATCGATGGTGCGGGTCGCAAGATTGAATACGTAAAGCCCAAACTTCCCTGCCGTAGCGGAATCCTCTTTGGCAACAATCAGGCGGTTTCCATCAAGAACGTGGGCTGACCAGTAAACTGGTCCCGCGGGAGTAATCACCGAATTGTGCAACGCTCCAGGCCGGAACCAGGCAAGCTGCCCGCCAGCTTGGCGCCCCGCCGGGTCCCGCCTTTTCACAAACAGCACCGTGCCATCTTCCAGTTCCTCCGCTCCGGTGCGAACAACATCCGGCGCGCCGTTCCATCGAAATGGACTGAGCCCTGACCCATCTGGCCGAAGCGTATAGAACTGGCGAGAGTCGCCGCCCATGCTGCCAGTAACCAGAGTAGACTTTGCGGAAACAAGGATGCGTCCGCTGCGAAGAACGGTCTCAACCTGGAAATCGCCGGGGCCAAATGTAAGCGGATGGGCTTCAGCGCCGCTCTCCTGCGAAGCATAGATGGCGGAAGTCCGCTGAGGCTCCTTGCCTTCAACCATGGTGAAGACAATCTGGTTTTGTGGAAGAAAGGCGGGCTGGAAGCAATCACCACTGCAGTTTGTGATTTTATGCTTTCCCGAACCGTCTGCATTCATTTCCCAGATTTGCCAGCTGGAATTACGTACCTTCTGCGCGGCGAAGAGCACCCTGGATGCGTCGAAGGACACCTGCGGATCAGCAGCGGCGAAAAACTCCGGAGTCAGGTTGACGACGGATTGAGCAGAAGCTCCCGGCGACAGGCGTGCCAGGTGGCTTCCCTTGGGAAACCGTTCCGCCGAACCTCCCGGCACAACCGTTGGAGCCTCAACAAAGATGATTGCAGGGAGCGGATGAGCGCCAATTGTCTCCGGCTGTGCCAAGGGCGTTTTTAGCGCACTGAACAATGAGCCCAAGACAAAGAATGGAATGATTGCCAGGATGCTCCGGAACCGTTTCATTAAGCCCAAATCCGTTCCAGCATTTCTGCCCCGATCCCTTATGTCCAATATTTACAATGAGTCAAAATCAAGAGCCTGGGATGAGAGACAGAGAAACCCGCTCGATTGCATTGCTACGCCCAAAGACGCCGACGAAGGCGTATCATTAGCCAAGAGAAACTGCCCGTCGATGACAACAGGCAGACCTGAAAATGACGAATGTCACTCTACTGGCTCGTAATTGTTTTATTTATGGGGTGTAATGGGTTTGTTCCTGAAAGACTAGACTAGTCGGCTTGCTCCGAACGCGTGGGGCTGACCGGGGCCAGAAGAAATGACCACCGTCACCTGGGTTTCCTGGATTCAGGAAGACATGAAAAATGATCTCAACGCTTTGCTGTTGCTTCGAGGGCGTTTACGTCCTGGATGATCAGATGGCGGCCTCGCTTCTTGATCAATCCCTCTTCGCGGAGGGTGTGCCAGGCGCGGCTGACAGTTTCAGGAGAAAGTTCCAGGATTTCGGCGATCTCCTGGCTGGTCAGCGGCAAGGTAAGCGAGCAGGAGTTTGAAGAATTTCTTTCAATGGATGAGATCATTGACAGGATGAACGTCGCTACACGCATTCTGGCATCCTTGAAGCTCATACTTGTCATTTGCGTTCGAGCCTGGGAGATCTCACTGACAAGCAAACGGATCATATCGAGAGAAATGTCCGGGTTGGAGCTCAGGAATGCAAAAAACTGGTCCCGCGGAACGGAGCAGATTTCCGAGTCCTGCAGGACGACCGCCGTCAGGGGATAGGCCGCTTCATTCAAGGCTTCCAGCCCGAAGAGGTCTCCTGGGAAAAGAATGCGAGTGATGCGTTCTTTTCCGTTTTCAAGAGACTTGACCAGCTTGACCAGACCAGCATTCAATGCAAACAGATGATGAGCTGCGCCGCCCTCGAAGAACAATATCTGGTTTCTGTGGTAGTGAGTAGGGCAAAAAATACAATTAAAGCGCTTCGCCTGCTCGTCGGAAAAGCTACGGAAGAGTGTACTGGAGAGCACACGACATTCGGTGCAATTGGCTTTCAAGCATTCCTCCGGCGCGACTATATGCGCTCATCCACTGGAAAAGCCCTGGCAGGCAGGAAAGAACCCCCCGCCGGGTTTTACCAGCCTTTAGGTACGCTTCTCAAGCGACAAACCGATGCTTTAATCTTCCGGTATTCTATCAGAATTCAAACCTTTGGATGGGCTCAGCGCCCCTGCGCAAGTGTCCCGGTGGGCATTGTCCACGTGGCTGAAAAAATGGCGGCGCATGGCTTCCTGTTGAGCCGCCTTGACTGCTTTTGGATCTGCGCTCAATCATTTAACCCAAAATCCAGCATCGGTTTGAGGCGTACACGGCTTGACTTGGCTGGAAGCGACAGGTTATCGTAAGTGTTTAGGCTTTGGAATACGAACTTAACAGGGAGTCAGAGCTTTGAAGAGGACTTACCAACCCAATCGGCGTCGGCGTGCCAAGACACACGGATTCCGCGTTCGCATGCGAACCCCGGGAGGGCGCCAGACGTTAAAACGGCGCCGTCAAAAGGGTCGCCATCGCCTGACTCCGTGAATCCTGATTCGGCCGCTTTCCCCAAGCAATACCGGCTGCTCCGTCGATTGGAATTTCAACGGGTTTATAAGCAGGGGCAGCGCCGAAGTGCATCATTATGCACCGTCTTTTATCGACCGAATGGCCTGCCCGAAACGCGTCTGGGCATTACGGTGCCGAAGCGCATAGGGAAGGCTGTAGTTCGGAATCGCATCAAGCGGCGAATCAGAGAGGTTTTCCGGCTGCACCGGACGGATCTGCCCGGAGGATGGGACCTTGTGCTGAACCCTCGTCCAGGAGCCGCCACGGTCGCATTTCCGGTGCTGGAGCGGGAACTGCTGCACCTTTTTCCGGGCCAACCGCCGCAGGCGTCGTTCGGGGAGCGGGATACGTGCTGAGGTTGTTTCTACTGGGGTTGATTCGTTTCTATCAGATTTGTCTTTCGCCCATCATTCCCTCATCGTGCCGATACTACCCAACCTGTTCTGCCTATGCGTTTGAAGCGGTGGATAAGTGGGGCGCGTGGGAAGGAACGCGACTGGCGGTTCGCCGGTTATTGCACTGCCATCCCTGGGGCGGGCACGGCTATGATCCGGTTCCCTTGCAATCTGTTAAGAACGAACAGGAGTATTAACCAGAAAGCCTTTCACTAATGGATAACGAAAAAAGGGTCATCATAGCGTTCGCCCTGTCATTTATATTGCTTCTCCTCTGGCGGGTCGAGTTCGTCAAGACTCCGCCACCATCGCAGAAACCTTCGGGCGAGCCACAGGCCACAACCCAGCAAGCCACTGGAAAGCAAGGATCGGAGCAGGCAGCCGCAAAGCCTGAGGCGCCAAAAGTCCCTCCGCCACCTCAGATTCCTGTTGCAGTGGGTCAGCAGGCTCAGGATATCACCGTCGAAAATGACCTTTACCGAATCACTTTTTCCACGCGCGGCGGCGTGGTCAAGAGCTGGATTCTCAAGAAATACAAAGACGCGAACGGCAAGCCGCTCGACGTGGTGGATACTGCTGCCTGCAAGCAGCTTGGATACCCGATGGAGATCCGGACATCGGACAGTTCACTCAACCAGAAGGTAAACCAGGCTCTTTACATCGCTCAGCCGTCTGAAACAAACCTGCATGCGCCCGCAACACTGGAATTTACTTACAGCGACGGCCACCTTCAAGTCCAGAAAAAGTTCCAATTCGGCTCCGATTACATTGTGCAGGCGAGCGTGAGCGTGGCCCAGGATCAGCATTACGTTCCTGTTCGAGTGGCCTGGCTTGGAGGGTTTGGCGACCATTCGCTTCCAGAAAGTGCACAGATGGCACAGAGCCAGGCTGTGTATGATCTGGACGGAAAAGTGGAAACCACCGCGCAGGAAAAACTGAAAGAAGAGCTGACAAAGTCAGGGTCGCTCGACTTTGCCGGCCTTGAAGACCGCTATTTTGCCGGCGTCTTTTTCCCGGAAACTCCGGACCAGAGTTATTTTGCGGGGCAGGAATCGTGGAAGCCTGAAAACTGGAAGGAAAAGGAACCGCCCATGGCTGCGTATGCCGGGATTGGGAGTTCCGAGGCGCAGCCTGTAAGCTTCAGGCTGTTTGTCGCTCCCAAATTGCTGGATGTGCTGGAAACAACGCATCCTTCGCTTTCCGGCCTCGTCAACTTTGGCTGGTTCGGTTTTATTGCAAAGCCTCTCTTTCTTGGGCTTCGCTATATCTATGAGCACTGGGTGCACAACTACGGATGGGCAATCGTTATTCTGACGATCTTCCTGAACATGGCTTTATTCCCGCTAAAGCTCAAGAGCATCCGCTCCGCGCAGGAAATGCAGAGAATCGCACCGCTGGTAAAAGGTATCCAGGACCGCTACAAGCAGTACAAGTTCAACGATCCCCGCAAGGCGCGAATGAACCAGGAAGTAATGAAGCTCTATCAGGAGCACAACATCAATCCGCTGGGCGGATGTCTGCCCATGCTTCCGCAGTTGCCTATCCTTTATGGTTTTTATGAGTCGCTGGAAACTCCCTTCGAGTTCCGGCATGCGCCGTGGATCTGGTGGATAAAGGACTTGTCCATGCCGGACAATTCCCATATTCTAGGTCTGCCGATTCCGATCCTCCCCGTTGTCATGATGGTGAGCATGTTCTTCATGCAGAAAATGACGCCCATGGCCATGACGGATCCGAACCAGAAGCGCATGATGATGATTATGCCGCTCGTTTTCGGATTGATGTTCTTCCACCTGGCCAGCGGACTGGTCCTTTATTTCCTGGCTGCAAACATGGTCGGCATCGCGCAACAGTTGATCATCAACAAGTTCATTACGCCAAAGCAACCACCGCTGGTGCCGCAAAAATCCGCCGAGGCCAAGGCATAGCGAGCTGAATTATGACGACACAATCTTCGCCGGAGCAATCCGAGGGCAAATATCTGGCTGAAATCGAGTCACTCTTAGGACAAATTATTCAATACGGAGGTTTCGAACTGAAACCGAAGGTCCGTAAAATCGATGCCCCCGAAGAAAACACCGAGGCGTCGGAAATCATTGTCGATTTCGAAGGACCGGATTGCGACCTTCTTCTGGAGAAAAATGCCGCGCTGCTTGATGCCCTTGAGTATGTGGTATTAAAAGCTATCCGTGTGGATGACGAACTCCATGGCAGAGTCAGCTTTGACTGCAAGGACTGGCGGCAGGTCCGGGCAGAAGAGTTGAAATTGACGGCACAGATGGCCGCTCGGCAGGCTATCGAAACGGGAAGCCCTTTTCATCTGACTCCCATGAGTTCGCGGGAGCGGCGAATTGTTCATCTTGCGCTCAAGGAAGAGACATCTGTGCGGACGATGAGCGAAGGCTCGGGGGCATCCCGAAAGGTTGTTATCTACCCCGCTACATCTCCATCCTGAAACTCCTGCAGGTTTAAACATGGCAAGAGAGGACACCATCGTGGCCATCGCCACCCCACCGGGCCGCGGCGGCATAGGCGTTGTGCGCCTTTCCGGTGAGCGGGCGATTGAGATTTCGTCGCAGATGGTGCGGCCAGCAAAGGTGCCTCCGGAGGTGCAACATTCGACTTTGGGAAAATTTTTGGATCCCCAAACCGGAAGAGTTCTGGATGAGGTTGTCCTGACGCTCTATCGCCGACCGCACTCTTATACAGGCGAAGACGTTGTGGAGATATCCTGCCACGGTTCGCCAATAATTCTGGGTTACCTGATGGAGTGCTGCCTGCAAGCCGGTGCCCGGGCCGCAGAGCCTGGGGAGTTTGCGATGCGCGCGTTCCTGAATGGACGTATTGATCTCACTCAGGCCGAAGCCATTCATGACCTCGTCGAATCGCGAACTCTTTACCAGGCACGTGTTGCCGCAACCCAGCTTGGGGGCTCGCTTTCTGCCCGGCTGAAACCTCACAAACAGGCTTTGCTGGACCTGATTGCGCGGATTGAAGCCGGCATCGACTTTGCCGATGACGATGTTGACGTCATGCAATGGGCGGACCTGCTGGCTCAACTCAACGCCGTCAGGACTGATATTGCCAAAATGGTCGAGGGCTACGCCTACGGCAGGATCGTTCGCGAAGGGATAAGCCTTTCCGTGGTAGGCCGCCCGAATGTTGGCAAGTCCAGTCTGTTCAACCGGCTGTTGAACATGGATCGCGCCATCGTAACTGAAATTCCCGGTACGACACGAGACCTGGTCACTGAGACTGCTTCGATCGGCGGCATACCTGTAAACCTGGTGGACACTGCAGGGATTCGGGCAACTGCAGACGCCGTGGAAAAGATCGGCGTGGAAAGGACCCATCGCGCCATGGTGGATTCCGACTTACGGTTGCTGGTGGTAGACACTTCACAGGCCTGGACTGAAGATGACCAGGAACTGCTGCACAAAACTCGCCGCATGGGCTCCATGCTGGTGGTTGCCAACAAGGCCGACCTGCCTGAGCAAACAAGCAGAGCGGCCATTGAGCAGGCGATCCTGGCGGATGAATCGGATGCGATTGGTCAAGTGGAAATCAATGAGACTTCAGCTTTGACGGGCCAGGGTGTGGGCGAACTTCGCGACAGGATAATACGGGCTGCCGGCGCTGGAGGCGACCAGGGTGCGGAAGGCGAACTGGTAACCAATTTTCGGCATCAGCAGCTACTTAATGAATCCCTGGAGGCGCTCAACCGGTGCCGCGATGCCGCGGGGAATCAGACGCATCATGAAATGCTTCTTCTCGATCTGTATGACGCTCTGAGGCCGCTGGATACAATGACGGGAGCAACGGACGTAGAAGATATCCTGGGATTGATTTTTTCGCGCTTTTGCATCGGGAAATAGCGCCGCTGTCGTCCGTCGGCAGATGCGGTGTTTCTTAGCGTCCATGGCTGCGACGCAACCGGGAAAGCCGCGGGAGGGATTTCAGGTAGTCATCCAGTTCACGTATGCGGAAAATTTTAGCTGCAAGTCCGGTAAGGACCAGGCCTACAGGGGTGGCAGCAATCAAAATGATCAATGCCCCCATCGAACTCTGCCACCTGATGTGGAACTCAACCAAGCGGACAACCTCATATGCACCTGCGGCTCCAATAGCAGAAGCCACCGAAACTCTCAGAAAAAAGCCAACCATTTCCCAGGTTCCCTTGTTTTGAGTTGAGTGGTATAGCGAAACGAATAGAACGATGGCATAAGCAGAGATGCCAATCGAACTTGCCAGAGCAAGACCTTTGAACTGCATGGGCTTAACCAGGAACCAGTAAACAGGCAGATTCAGGAAGGTTATAGCCGTTCCAATCAGCGCCGGACGGAGCGTGTTGCGACCGGCATAAAATCCCCTTGCCAGAAAGCCTTGCGCTCCCCAGGCAAACATTCCGATTGAAAACAGAGCCAACGCGGCGGCTGTGGCGTCCAGATCCGGAGGGCGAAGCCGCGTGTGGGAAAAAACAAAATAGACCAGGGGCCGGTTCATGGCGATTGTAAGTGCCGAAACCGGCACCATCATCAGAAGCAGGCCTTTTAGTGTCGTATTGAGTGTGCGGTTGAGTTCATCATATTTCTTCTCAGCGTATAGTTGCGCAAGAAATGGAAATGAAGCCACCCCTACGGCCTGTCCGATTACACCCTGAGGAACTCGCATCAGAAACTTGGCATAGCTGAGCCATGTGATTGACGCAGGAACCAGGTAAGAACCAAACCAGCGGATAATCCAGTCATCCGAAAACACCACCGAAAACGCCAGCATGATGGGAATCGCCAGCTTAAGAAACATCCGGAAACCCGGATGTCGCAAATTGAGGTTGGGAGTGAATCGCGCTCCAACTCGCCAGGCGCCATAAATTTGAAGGAGAAAATTGCCGACAAATGCGCCTGAAAGAACGCCGATCGAAAACCCAGTGATGCCCAGTGTTGAAGCCAGCAGGAATCCGCCAAGAATGATTCCTGAATTGTAAATGACCGGCGCAAGAGAAGGTATAACAAAGCGGCCTTTGGCATATTGGACTGCACTCAATATACTGCCCAGGTAGAAGAAAATCTGGGCCGGCATCATCAGCCGGGTCAGGAATACGGTGTGTTCCTTCTCCGCAGATTTAAATCCCGGAGCGATCACGTACAGTAGTTGAGGAGCAAAGAACTCCCCCACCACCACCAGGATCAGCAACAGAAGGACCATGGCAGTGATGACCGTGGAAAACACCCGCCATCCTTATTCCTCATTCTCTTCCGCCATGTACTTTGCGAAAACCGGGATGAAGGTGATGCTGAGCGATGCGCCCGCCACGAGGTAGTTAACAAAATCCGGGAGAGTAAAAGCTGTGTAATAGGCGTCTGTAACAGCGCTTGACCCGAACTGGTGGGCAACCGCCCATTCGCGCAGAAAACCCAGCAGCCGGCTCGCCAGGATGCTGGCCATAACAATTCCGGCGGACGTGGCAATGCGCTGGTTTAGAGAATGCGCGGCTGTGGACGCCGGTGTGCCGGAATTTGATCCGCTTTGACCAGGCATAGTATCTGAAAACCGAACCTGAGCCCTGATTAGGGATCCGGAGATGATTTCAACAGTGCTGGGGCCGGTTAAATGGGAGCCAACGGGAAACGGTTCTGGCAGGAACGGCACCGAGCCATTGGAGGGCGGCGCAGCACGCGCTCAAGCCATCGGCGCTTCGATCTTTGAAAGTCAGACCCGCCGCATCGCGGACAATGTGAGATAGCCTTTCTATTTTGATTGGAAACGCGCTCTAACGACTCTCTGCGAAACGCCGAAAACCAGTTTTCACGAGGCGGCATCGGCGCATCCGTGTCTTCGTCCAGGCGCAACAGGCGCTTCCGGCGGCACCGCGAGCATAACCGCAGCCTGTAACCGAACTTTCGGGCAAGTGAATACAGAAAGCCGTGATAGAAATGCTCTGTCTTCGTTGCTCCACATTTTCGACAAGGGGTCGCCATACCAAGAGTCAAATCAGACTACCAGATGACGCGGAACGGTTCAATAGTTTGACTAATGCCTCACACCGTCCCGATCCATCTGGTGGATTCAGGCTTCGCCGGGAAGTAAACCGACGCGACCTGTTCCTGCGCCTTCAAATGCATGTCAGCAAATTTGAGAAACTGGTCTCAGTTGTAAGCGGTTGCGTGGTGCGGGCCGCGCCGCATATGGAACCCGATTGTTGTCATAAGCGGCTGGCCGAATCCAGGCGTTGAGCTACGGGCTGAAGTGGCTACCTGCTGGGCGGGTCAGCCTTGATAATTCCCTTCCCTTCCCGAATGAGAACAAAATGATTGGGCTGAAGTTTCCGGACAAGTTCGACCGTCCCGCCGGGCCAGTGAACTTCGATCAAGTCCACGGAAGATCTCTTTCCCAATCCGAAGTGCAACCGAAGATCACTTGCAGAAAGGTAACTCCCGCCTGCCTGGACTTCTCCCCATTGCACAAGATCGTCCGCCACAACCTTCACCTTCGCCCCGATCGCATCACGGTTTAATCCGTTCGCGTGCAGCTTGATGGTGATCCAATTATTACGATTTCCACCATCATTCCTTAGAATCGTAGGCTTCCCGTCGAGATTCTCGATCACGATGTCAATATCACCGTCATTGTCAATATCGCCGAACGCAGCACCACGGCTGACTCGGGGAACCATGAGAGCGCTGCCATTTCCGGCTGCCACTTCCGAAAATGTTCCGTCGCGATTATTATGAAAAAGCAAAATGCGCTGGCGGTAAGAGGTGCCCAGATCCGCCTGGTCAACTTGAGGATAGACGTGGCCATTCACGGCAAGCAGGTCCAGCCACCCATCGTTATCGTAATCAAAAAAGGCGGTCCCCCAGCCCAGAAATGGAATCGAAACACTGGCTATTCCCGAGGGGTAAGAGACATCCGTGAACTCCAGGTTTGAGTCGTGACGGTAAAGAGTGTCATATTCATCTGAAAAGTTAGTGACAAAAAGTGCCGGCCTGCCTTTGTGAAGGTAATCACCGACCGCAATCCCCATCGAGCCTTGCTCCTGTCCGTCATCACCCACTGCCACTCCTGCCAGAAAACCGATCTCCTCAAAAGTTCCGTTTTGTTTGTTGTGATAAAGGAAATTGGGCCCGGTATCATTGGCAACATAAAGATCGGGCCATCCATCTCCATCCATATCAGTCCAAATAGCCCCCAACCCATATCGCCCGTTAGGGTCCGACACCCCGGCTTTATCGCTGACGTTTGAAAAGGTCCCATTTCCATTGTTGTGGAAAAGTGAATCGCCAGCGCCCTTCAGCCCTCGAGGCCCGCACTGGACCGCAAGACCGTGATAATTGCAGAACTTGCCCTTTCCGAATTTAGGAAGGTCGGATAGTCTGAAGTCCACATAATTCGCCACAAACAGATCCAGGCGTCCATCACGATCGTAGTCCCCGAAGGCAGCCCCCGTGGACCAGCGTGGATCATCCACGCCAGCTTTCGCAGTCACGTCAGTAAAAGTCCCGTCACCGTTATTGTGATAGAGGTGGTTTGGTCCGAGACACGTGACATATAAATCCTGGAAGCCATCGCCATCAAAATCCGCCGCCACCACGCCCATGGCCCAGCCAGGATAAGCGAGCCCCGATTTTTCCGTGACATCCGTGAAAGTTCCGTCGCGATTGTTATGGTAGAGCGCGCTCATGGAGCTGCGGGGATTGCTGGCCGTTTCAACCGTAAGTGCATTGGTAAAATAAATGTCCAGCCAGCCGTCGTTGTCATAGTCAAAAAGCGCAACCCCTCCACTCATCGACTCCACGATGTATTTCTTTTGGGGTGCGGAAATATGCTGGAAGGTGATACCCGAGGAATCAGTAATGTCCGTGAACTGAACAGGGGATGTGGAGGGTCCATTGCCAGCTGCAAGCAGTGGAAATGGCAAGCCTCCCATGGCCAGCAATGAAAGGTTCTTAAGGAAATTGCGGCGCGAAGAATATTGCATTTTGGTGATGCCCGAACGCCCTTCGTCCCGGAATCAATCCTTCCATTGCTCAAATCTGGCCATCTTTGTGCAATCCATACTAACTTTTTCAGGCTTTAACCTCAAACCAACATGACGCTGCGGCAAGCGCAATGCTAAAAAGCGTCTGTTAAAACTCCATCTTGGGCCGGGTTGAACCTGATTCATAACAGTCATCGAGTCAGGTTCAAGGATTCTTGGTGAGTGGAGGAATCTGAAATTTCAGTTCTTGATCCTTGAGATTTCGGGTGAGTGTAAACTCCTGTTGGGCCTCCTTGCGCTGCCCTGCCATCATGTAGGCTCTTCCAAGCTGGTAGTGGGAGTACGCCTTCTTCGGGTCTAGTTCAACGGCCTTTTTGAGTTCGGCAATTGCCTCCTGTGTATCACCATTCTCAAGGAGAACCTTGCCAAGACTGTAGTGGGCTTCCGCATATCCGGGCTTTTCCTTGATTACCTGGCGCAGCAGGGGGATTGCTTCATTGGTCTTCTGCTGCTTCAAAAGGACAAAAGCCAGGTTGTAACGGGCTTCAACATTGGCAGGATGAGCCAGCAACTCAGGGAAGCCCGAGGACTCTTGCATGAGTCGGGCAAAGGCAGCCCGGGTGTGCCTATGGATGCGAACCTGCGCGAGTTTTTGGCAGGGTTGGCGTCACCGTCGCTGACGGTGACCTGGGAAGATTCGTCACCGCCTGCCCCGCTATCGGCCCGGCAAAAACAGTTGCTGGATGTGTACGGACAAGTTCTGGTCAGCGGGCACAAGTATCTGGCTCAGATAGCGGTTCATGACGGGAAGTTCGCAGATGCGGCGCAGCAATTTGCCCAGATCCGTAATTTGCAACCAGATGCTCCTCAAGTCAATTTCCGTCTGGGACTGGCCCTGTTCAAGTCAGGGCAATTCCCTCAAGCCGTGAAGCCACTTGAAGAAGCGGTGGCAAAAAGCCCTTCCGATGCGGATGCTTCAAAGTATCTTGGTCTTACCTACTTTGAACTGGGCCAGTACGACAACGCCATCAAGCGGCTTAAGCGGGCGCAGGCACTTTCTCAAAACGATCCCGAGGTCCTCCTCGCACTGGGCAGTGCCTTGGCACGCACGCGCCACGAAAAGGAGGCCCAGAGTGTTTTCTCAGAATTAATGCAGTCTCATCCGAACTCCGCGGCCGTTCACATATTATTGGGAAGAGCCTATGCGTCCCAGGGGCATACGCCGCA
>JBJKQZ010000642.1:0-3970 GCA_046704865.1 Terriglobia bacterium | reverse complement strand
CAACCACTCGATTCGGCTCCGGCTGGGCCTGGCTGGTGAAGGGCAGCGCCGGGAAGCTCGACATCTACTCAACGGCCAACCAGGACAGCCCCTTGATGGAAGGCAAGCACCCGGTGATGGGGCTCGACGTCTGGGAGCACGCTTACTATCTGAAATACCAGAACCGCCGTGCGGAATACATCCAGGCCTTCTGGAATGTGGTGGACTGGGCCGCCGTGGAAAAACGCTTCTCCACCGGAAAGTAGCAGTAAAATCGTGGTACGGGTTGCATGGTGTGAAAACCGTGCAACCTGTTATCCTTTTGATCTCGTCTAACGCAATTGGAAGCTGCGGCTCGTTATCATGGCCAGGATTTCAGAAATCCACGTGAACGGGAAGCGCCACGCGATTGATGTAGACGCGCAGGCCACGCTGCTGAGCGTGCTGCGTGACGATATTGGCCTGACCGGTACCAAGTTTGGGTGCGGTGAAGGCCAGTGCCGGGCCTGCACCGTGCTGCTGGATGGCAAGCCCATCCACTCCTGCCTGACGCCTGTGGGCGAGGCCGCCGGCAAACAGATTACCACCATCGAAGGGCTGGCCAAAAACGGCCAGCTTCATCCCCTGCAACAGGCTTTTCTTGACGCGGAAGCCCTCCAGTGCGGCTACTGCACTTCCGGCATGATTATGACCGCCGTGGCGCTGCTGAAGGAAAATCCTGAACCGAACGATCAGGCAATTCGAGAATTTATGCAAGGCAATATCTGCCGCTGCGGAACCTATCCGCGCATTGTGGAAGCCATCCGGCGCGCCGCGGCGGTGATGAAGAAGACTCGCGCATGAGCAAACGGCAAATTCCGGAAATCACGATTGAGCCGGAACGCTACGAGCTTTCCGAACGGCCGTTCCATCACTTTGAGCTTGACCGGCGAGACTTCTTCAAGCTTGCTAGCGGAGGCGTGGCCGTTTTCCTTCTGCTGCCAAAAGGACTGGCGCAGGAGTCCGGCCGCCGGGGTTCCCGTTTTGGCGAACCGCTGCCGGAGAACATTGGCGCCTGGCTGCACATTGGCGAGACCGGAGCTGTGACGGTCTATACCGGCAAAGCCGAAATGGGCCAGAACATTCGCACCTCACTGACGCAGGCCGTGGCCGAAGAGTTGCACGTCAAGGTTGGAAGCATCAGCCTGGTGATGGGTGATACCGAACGGACTCCTTTTGACATGGGAACGTTTGGCAGCCGCACCACACCCACCATGAACAAGCAGCTTCGGCGGGTTGCATCTGTGGCGCGGGCCATGCTGATAGACCTGGCCGCAAAGCGATGGAGCACGGAACCCGCACTGCTGGTGGCGGCTGACGGCGTGGTTCGGGACCCCAATGGCAAGCGGACTTTGACCTACGCCGAGCTTGCGCAGGGCCAGACACTGGCCCGGACGATTGTGGAAAACGACCCGCTGACCCCGGCGAGTGAGTGGACCGTTGCGGGAAAGTCGGTTCCCAAAGTTGACGGCCGGGCGTTTGTGACCGGCGAGCACCAGTACCCTTCTGACATTCGGCGTCCGGGCATGATGTTTGGAAAGGTGGTGCGCCCGTCCGCTTTTGCCGCCACGCTTACCTCTCTTGACCCTGCCAAAGCACAAGCCATGGAGGGCGTGACCGTGGTGCATGACGGCGACTTTGTGGGCGTGGTTGCGCCCAGTGAACTGGAAGCCATGCGCGTTGCTGATGCCGTCCGCGCGGAATGGAAGACCACGCCGCAGCCTTCGAGCGCGGAACTTTTTGAATACCTCAAGTCGCATGCTGAATCCGGTGGGCGAGGCGATTACCAGGCCGGCTCCATGCAGGCGGGACTGAATTCCGCCAGGCACCGGCTGAAGGCGACTTACACCATCGCATACATCCAGCACGCGCCGCTGGAACCGCGCGCGGCCGTGGCGGAATGGAACAACGGCAAGCTGACTGTGTGGACCGGTTCGCAACGGCCGTTTGGAGTGCAGGAGCAACTGGAGCAGGCGTTCCACCTTTCAAAGGACAATTGCCGCGTGATCATTCCGGATACGGGCGGAGCTTACGGCGGCAAGCATACGGGCGAATGCGCCATTGAAGCAGCGCGGCTGGCGCGGTCGGCTGGAAAGCCCGTGAAACTTGTGTGGACGCGCGAGGAAGAGTTTACCTGGGCGTACTTCCGGCCCTCCGGCGTGATTGAGATTTCAAGCGGCGTGGGCGCCGACGGTTTGCTGACGGCCTGGGAGTTCCACAACTATAATTCCGGCGGGGCGGCCATCCGGACGCCCTACGATGTGCCCAATCAGTTGATCCAGTTCCATCCCGTTGATGCTCCGCTGCGGCAGGGGTCCTACCGGGCGCTGGCCGCTACTGCCAATCATTTTGCGCGCGAATCCCACATGGACGATCTGGCGCACCGGGCAAAAATGGATCCGTTGGAATTCCGGCTGAAGAACCTGAAAAATCAGCGACTGAAATTTGCGTTTAATGCCGCCGCTACTGCATTTGGATGGGACAACCGGAAGGCCGCAAAGGGTCATGGCTTTGGAATGGGCGGCGGTTTTGAGAAGGGCGGCTACGTTGCAACCTGCGCCGAGGTTGCCGTGGAGCATGGTGACGTTCGAGTGGTGCGCGTGACAACTGCGTTCGATTGCGGCGCGGTGGTCAATCCCAGCGGCCTGCGCAACCAGATTGTGGGCGCCAATATCATGGGGCTTGGCGGCGCACTGTTTGAAGCCATCGAATTCGAGAATGGACGAATCACCAATGGTACTTTCACCCAGTACCGCGTTCCTCGTTTCAGCGACGTTCCGGAAATTCAGCCGGTCCTGATTGACCGCAAAGACCAGCCATCCGCCGGGGCAGGGGAAACGCCCATCTGCGCCCTGGCTCCCGCCATCGGCAACGCCATCTTCCATGCTACCGGCAAGCGAATCCGCTCCATGCCCATGGTGCCCCACGGGCTGAAGAAGGCCTGAGCCGGCCTTGCTCCGAATCCAAAATTTGCTGGGAAGTTTGTGCTTGTGCTTCTTCTGAGAAGCGCAACGCAGTAAGGAATCTCGCCCTGGCGAATGATTTGAATTCAGGGCTCGATTCCTCACTGCGACTGGAATGATATGACGCGGCGATTGGCGCGGTTACTTTTTATCTTCAGCCTGCGCAACCAGATCAACGTCCAGGGTAATCTTAATCTCGTCGCCCACCATCACGCCGCCGGTTTCAAGGGCTTGGTTCCACGTGAGGCCGAAATCCTTCCGGTTGATCTTTGTGGTGGCGGAAGCGCCGACGCGAGTGAAGCCCCAGGGATCTTTCTGGGGCGGGGTGGGCCCTTCAACGTCCAGCGTAACCTCTCGGGTGACGCCATGGATGGTCAGGTCACCGGTCAATTTCAAACCGTTGGAGCTCTTTGCTGCCCGCCGAGATTTAAAATTGATGGTGGGAAACTTTTCCACGTCGAAGAAGTCCGGGCTCTTCAGGTGATTGTCGCGATCGTGCTCCCGGGTGTTGATGGTGCTGACATCGATCGAGGCTTCTACTGCCAGGGTTTCTGGCCTGGCGGGGTCGAGTGAAACTTGTCCGCTGACCTTGGTGAATTCGCCCTTGACGTTTGAAATCATCAGATGACGGACTGAAAATTGCGCGTTCGAATGCGCCGGATCGATATTCCATGTTGTAATTCCCTGTTTTACTGCTGCTGCCTCTTGAGTCTGTGCCATTTTGCACCTCCTGGAACATAAGATGTATGTCAACGAATATCGTTACAACAAATATTTTGGAAAAATAAAGATCAGCCTGAGCACTCCCTGGCGCTTTCAAGCAGCAGGGAGAGCTTTTTGAGGTCCTGCTTGGACATGTGGTTGAAAAGTTTGTGTTGCAGCCTGGCCAGGGGCTCGTTCAATTCTTCGATGAGCCGCAGGCCCTGCCGGGTGATGCGAGCGGTCACTACGCGGCGGTCGCGTGTATCGCGGGCGCGAGTGATCAGTTT
>JBJKQZ010000641.1:0-7080 GCA_046704865.1 Terriglobia bacterium | reverse complement strand
GATCCCAACCGCAAGGGGGGTAGCGCCCAAGGTATGACTCATGATTGGGGTGAAGTCGTAACAAGGTAGCTGTAGGAGAACCTGTGGCTGGATCACCTCCTTTCTAAGAGAGAACCGGTTCCCGGATTCCGCCCACCGGAATAGGCCGGGAACGCACCGCTCAGCGGCGTGGCTGCTCAACTCAGTTGTCAAAGCGCAATTTCAATTCATCGGTTTCGGAGGGGCCGCGAGCAATCGCGGCCCCTTTTCTTTTTCTCATGAAAGGTGCACGCCAGGAGAAGCTTATACTAGCGCTATCGTACTGTGGATCTTACTTCACACTGCAGGTGGTGTAGTGGCTTTACAGACCATCCGGAAAATCCTCCCGCTTTTGCTGCTGGGAATCTTGCTTGCCCAGACGGTTGAGGTCCGGGCCGGTGATCCTCTGCACACTGCCATCAACGGGCCCTGCCAGATGGCCTTTGATCCGGCAGGGAATCTATACGTCCATGAGGAGTACGCCAGCCGCATCCTGCGGATCGATTGGAAAAAGAAGGACGTTCAAGTGGTGGTTGGCAACGGAAAGAACTGTTGCTTTAGGGAGAACGCAGAAGCGCGCCGGGTGCCTCTGAACGATATATACAGCATGGCGTTTGATCCGCAGGGCGACCTTTATCTGGGCGGCCGCAGCCGTACTTATGGTGCTTTTGTCCGGGTCGTCGATCACGTTACGGGGCGGATCAGGACGCTTTCTGCCGGACGCCAGCCGGTTTCACCGGAAGGAGTTCCGGCCATGGATGCAGACCTCTCAGACCCGTTGGGCTTGGTGGCTTACAGGAACGGATCGCTATTTGTTTCTGCCAGCCAGTTCAACGAAATTGTCGATCTCGAAGAGAACGCGGTCACGTTTGCAGGGAACCGTAAGAAGGGATTTTCCGGCGACGGCAGCCTGGCGCCCGATGCCAGCTTCGACGGACCTGCTTCGCTTGCCCTCGATGCCGGCGAAAATCTGTATATTGCCGATGCCAATAACCACCGAATCAGGCGTATCAATCTCATGACGCGGCAGATTACCACCATCGCTGGCAATGGATCGGCGATCCCTTCCGGCGACGGCGGCCCGGCTATCCATGCGGGCATCGGCGATGTATTGGGCATTGCTGCGGACGCTCAGGGTGACGTCTACCTCATTGAAGGTGTTTCGTATACCGTCCGGCGAATCGATGCCCGCACGGGGAGGATTTCTGTGATTGCCGGGACAGGCCTCGAAGGGTACAGTGGCGACGGAGGTCCCGCAACACGCGCCCAGATCGACCCTTGCGGCATTGCTCTCGACCATGCCGGAAATCTCTATATCTCCGACAAAGTTCACAATCGCATCCGCCGTATTGATCTGCACACCGGCATCATCACCAACGTTGCGGGGAACGGACATCCCAGACACAGATCCGTCAAGTAATAAGGAGCGGTTTGCTTTTTGGAAGTGTAGATCCCTTTTCAGGAAAAACCTTCTGCGAGCGAAACGGCCGTGCCCCCAGTGGGTTTGTAAAAACATGAGCCAGGAGTACAAAATGCCGGGAGGACTGTGACCCGGAGAAGATTGAGGGGTTCATGAAAAAAGGAAAGTCTGAGTGGCTACCGCTTGTCTTAATGGTCTCGGGAATGGCGGCTGCGGGCCCAGTGTTTGCACAGAACTCCCCACCAGGTACTTCGTCCGGAGTTTATCAGGCACCGCAGGTGATTCAATTTTTAAATCAGACCATCAAATGGTACCGGCAGTTGTCTGCGGAACAGTTGATCGCCACCGAACCCGATGATCAGATGGTTGTGTACAACGACCGCCAGCTCGCTGATCAGGTATTACGCCTCTCCTTCGATTTTGCGCGAGCGGAAGCTGATGCCCTGGCGAAGCAGTCGGCATCCAATCCGTCACAAAACTCCAACGAAGCCCCACAGCAATTCCAAGCCCTTCGGGCGATGCAGGCAAAGCTGGACAAGACAGTCCAGGACACACAGACTGAGCTGGACTCCGACAAGCAAAAGCTGGCGACGGCAAGCGGCCGCCGACGCCAGGAACTTGCCTCCCAGGTGCCGGAGGTCCAGGCGGAGCTTGATCTTGCCAAGGCGCGCCGGGATGCCGTTCGCAGCATGGTGGAGTTCGTGAGCGGAACCAGCAACAGTGGTCTGGGCGCAACCAATCTACGGTCCCAGATTGACGCCCTGGCAGCTACCATTCCTGCAGTGTCGCCGGTCTCGCCAGGCACACGCCAGTCTGGCGTCTCACACCCAAACCCTGTTCCCAGCACAAGCAGCCCTCCCAATGGGGTTCAGGTATCTGGTCTGTGGGACATTACTGCCAATATTTTTACTCAATCGGACAACATTCGGACCCTTGATTCGCTTATCAGGCGAACGAATGAGCTCTCAAAAACCGCCAAAGACATTCGTGCCCCACTGGTGGCCCGATTGAGAGAGTTGTTCCGGACAAGCGATCAGCTTGCCGCCCAGGCGGATACGGCAGGTCCAGGCCAACTCGCGCAATTGACCAAACAGCTGGATGATCTCTCCACGCAATTCAAACAGATCACTTCGGCCAGCATTCCCCTGAGCAAGCAGTCTGTATTGCTCAGCCTATACGCGCGAAGCCTTACGAACTGGCGCGATTTGATTGACGGCCGCCTCAGCAACGATTGGAGGAACTTGGGCGTGAGGGTGGGCTTCCTTGCTCTGGTCCTTATCGTCGTCTTCGTATCTGCGGAAGTCTGGCGGCGGGCTGTTTACCGATATATCCATGAGCCGCGCCAGAGGCATCAGTTCCTGCTTCTCCGAAGGTTCGTGCTCTGGCTGGTGATTGCTCTGATTTTTGCCTTTACGCTCGCCGGTAAACTTACTTCCATCGTGACATTTGCCGGCCTGCTTACCGCTGGGGTGGCCGTAGCCCTGCAGAGCGTAATCCTTTCCGTAGTGGGGTATTTCTTCCTGATCGGGAAATTCGGCATTCGCGTTGGCGACCACGTCCAGATTGGCAGCGTCACGGGCGAAGTCATCGAAATCGGACTTGTCAGGCTTCACTTGATGGAGGTGGGCGGCGGTGGATTTGGCACTCCCACGGGCCGCGTGGTGGCGTTCTCAAACTCCATCGTTTTTCAGCCATCCTCGGGCCTCTTCAGGCAGATTTCGGGCACAAGCTTCATGTGGCATGAGGTCCGGCTAACCGTCCCGCGAACGGTTAATCTCTCCCAGGTCAAGGAGAAACTGCTGGGGGCTGTGTCCGGAGTCCTGGCGGACTATCGCAGCGAACTGGAAAGCCAGTACCGGGAAATGAAGCGAACGGTCCACTCCGCGCACGACGACGGTCTAATGCCGAAAATCCAACTGCACGTCCTGGCATCATCTGTGGAAATTGTGATCCGCTACCCCGTGGATCTGCGGCGTGATGCCGAAATCGATGAGCGGGTCTCGCAGGGCTTGCTCAAGGTTATAGACAGCGACCCGGCGTTGAAGCCGCCCGGTGCAGATTCACCTGAAATCCGCCTGCGGACCGATCTTTCAGGTGCCGAGTCTACCAGTTAGCAATAGCAGGTTTCAGAGGCTTTTTAACGCGGGTTTTGCGGAATGTATATGAGCTTTTGACTTGATATGTGCAATGGGGAGGCGGGCAGCAGATTTGGGTGAGAGAGTGTAGACTTCACCCTCGTTTACAGGCACCACCCTTGCCGCGGCCGAAACTTCGAAGTTCACAACCGAAGAGGCAGGTGTGGTTACGAGTGAATCAGTCAGGAAATTGCTGGCAGCAACCCTACTCGAATCCTGCGATTTTCTCCTCAAGATACCCGAGGGCAGCCTGCAGAGAGCTTCGGTAATTCGGGTGTGTCGCCGCCGCAAGCTCCTGCTGTACTCGAGAGCGTGAAAGCTCAAGGCTTTCTCGCTCACGAATTCGTTGCTGTTGTTCGGGGGAAATCTGAGGAAGGTCTGATTCTTTTTCTTTTGATTCCGTAATATCCATTTGTTCTTCTACTGCCTTACTATTCCAACCTCGTGCCATATACTCCTAGTATGCCACAAAAATCCCGATTTGAGGATGGGCTGTAGTAATGATGCCAGCCGGCGCCCTGATCCGAGACGAGGACGCACCCACAGGCGGGCATTCTTCAGGCCACCCGTCCGACCAGGCCGTTGCCATGGACCCGCCCAATTGACACTTCAAGCATCGTGTTCGGGATAACTTCCGCTCCAGGAAGCGAAATTTGCAGATAGTTGGTTGAAAGCGCCGTCGGCGCCTCATCCTGCATTTTGTCCAACACCACGGCACTTAAATTCTTCCCAATCTGAGCGTTCAGGAATCCCTTCCGCTTGGCTGTAATCAGCGATTTCAAATCACGGACGCGCTCGTGGATGCGACGGCCGTCCACCTGTTCCGCGCTCTCCGCCGCGGGCGTTCCGGGCCGGGCCGAATACGGGAAAATGTGGAGGTAGGTGAAGGGTAGCGATTCGATGAAGCGGAGGCTTTCGGCATGGTCTGCTTCCAACTCACCCGGGAAACCAGCCATCACGTCCGCCCCAATGCCGCAATTGGGCATCCGCTCGCGAATGGCCAGGATGCGTTCGGCATACTGGGTGGTCCAGTAGCGCCGGTTCATCATCCGTAGAATTCTGTTGCTTCCGCTTTGGAGCGGCACGTGAAAATGGTGAGCCATTCGCGGCTCAGCCGCCACAAGCTCGATCAACTCGCGGCTTACATCCATGGGTTCGATGGAGCTGATCCGCAATCGTGGGATCGCGGTTTCCCGCAGGATCCGCTCTACGAGACCCAGAAAATTGATACGCCGCTCGAGGTCGCGCCCGTAGCTGCCCAGGTTGATTCCTGAAAGGACGATTTCTTTATAACCGTTCCGTTCGAGTTCGAATACCTGTTCGATAACTTTGCCGGGATCCATGCTTCGGCTCTCGCCGCGAACGTGCGGGATGACGCAAAATGAGCAGCGCGCATTGCAGCCGTCCTGGACCTTCAGCGTTGGGCGTGTGCGGTCGTCGCCAAAGACCGGAGCAAAATGGAATGTATCGCCAATCTCACCCACCAGCACCACAGGCTGCGCAGCGTCAGATTCCACGTCAGAACTGCATGGCGGGCCGCCTTGGCCGGCTTCAATCGGAGTGGCTCCGGTCGTTGTGGTGCCAACCGAGCCAGCATCCCTGGTAAGGATATTCACCAAAGTGTGTTTGTGGGAGTTGCCGATCACCCAGGTGACGCCCGGCAGCTTTGCAATTTCATCCGCGGCGCGTTGTGCGTAGCAGCCGGTCACCAGGATTTTGCATTGCGGATTGGCCCGATGGATGCGGCGAATCACCTGGCGAACTTCGGCGTCCGCGGCAGCCGTGACCGTGCAGGTATTCAGGACGGCGACCTCGCTGGAATCCGGGCCGGCCTCATTAAACACCTTCACCAGCAAATGCTTCTTGATGGCAGCCCCGTCGGCGTGGCTTGCCCTACACCCGAAATTGATAAGGTGAAAGCTGCTCATGGATCTTTCATGTTATTCGAACTTGAGGCTGTTGCGCCAGAACCGGCAAGGCTTTTTCAAGGTTGGGCCTGAGAGGGGCCTCTCAGGCCTGTTAGAACCTGCGTTAGAACAGGCTTTGCGGCAGGAATAAGCAAAGTCGGGCTGGAGATACACTCCACCCCTTGTGCTCAGCGCTTGCCCCTCAGCGCGCCGCACACTGTAAAGCACTCCCTTTCGGGAAAGAAAGCAGGCGGAACGCTGCGATCAGATCAAGCCGGAGAACCTGCAGCTCTCCGCTGCTCGAAGCATTCCCTGCAATAGACGGGACGCCCCTGAGTTGGCTTGAAGGGTACCGTTGTTTCTTTACCGCATTGTGAGCAGACTGTGCTGGTTTCCACACGCCGATGACCTTGCCCGTTGAGCAACTGGCTTCTTTTGGACTTGCAAGGTTTACAGCGCTTCGGCTCGTTCTTGAACCCCTTATCCGCAAAGAAAAGTTGTTCGCCGGCCGTGAAAACGAACTCCGCCCCGCAATCGACGCACTTGAGGACCCGATCCCGGTAATCCATGACTTGCCCCCCTGCCTGACCAGTTCCTCGCCTGACGGTAAAAACCCCTCATCCGCCATCAGGATCAGTCGTGGTCATGCTTAGCCTTTTTGCGGGCTCTTTTCCGCGCCAAGGCCGCTTTGACTCGTTTCTTCTCTCCTGGCTTCAGATAAAAGGAATGCTTTTTGATTTCTTTAATGATGTCCTCTTGCTGCACCTTTCGCTTGAAGCGGCGGAGGGCACTTTCCAAAGATTCTCCCTCCTGAAGTCGAACTTCGGCCAAACGACATACACCCCCATTTCATGTTGAAATAAAGGAAAACACTTTTCCTCTGGTTACCAGAATTCTCACTCAATTGCTACAGGGAAGTCAAGGCGAATTTTGGAGAGGGAATTTTCTCCGGCATCTTTGCCTCCCGCAGGCGTGCTTTGGCGCGGTTGGCTTGACCCTTTGCGCGCCGGTGTGTTACGGTCAGATTCACTGTTCGATGCAGCTTCGGGCATTGCTCGATGGCAGAAATCCTTAAGGTAGACAAACCGAATCTCGAATTTGCGCTGGAATCCGCTGCCCGGTTAATTCTTTCCGGGAAGGTTATTGCCTTTCCGACGGACACTTTTTACGGGCTGGGAGCGGACCCATTTAATCTTTCTGCGATCACTGAAATTTTCCGCATCAAGCACAGGTCTGCAGACAGGCCTATTCCGCTCCTGGTATCTTCGATTGACCAGGCGGCCGACATCGTGTCCGACCCGCCGCAGCTATTTTTCACTTTAGCCAAGAAGTTCTGGCCGGGCCCCCTGACGCTTGTTGTTCCGGCGTCGCGACAAATTCCTTTGAAAGTCACTGCCAACACTGGCCGCGTCGGGGTTCGCTGGCCCCGTTTGCCGCTGGCAGAAGCTCTGATAACTGCAGTGGACCGGCCCTTGACGGGAACCAGCGCCAACCTGTCTGAAAATCCTGCCTGTTCGACCGCAGCCCAGGTGGATGAACAAGTCGGCAAATTACTTCCGCTCATTCTGGACGGCGGCGCCACAGCGGGCGATCATCCTTC
>JBJKQZ010000640.1:0-4664 GCA_046704865.1 Terriglobia bacterium | reverse complement strand
ACTACTGGGTGCCCGGCCCGTGCGTGCCTGCGCCCTTTGTCGGCGCCCAGAGGACACCGGGATATTGGGGCAGGAATAACGGCGGGTACGTGTCGTCCCCGGGATACTGGGGAACGGCCGTTGGTTTCTATGGCGGAATCAACTACGGGTACGGCTACCCAGGCAACGGCTACTACGGCGGTTACTGGCGCGGTGACAGGTATTACTACAACCGTGAAGTGAACCACATTACCAACGTGAACATTGTGAACGTCTACAGCCAGCGGGTCGTCTACGAAAACAATTCGCGGGTCAGCTACAACGGCGGCCGTGGGGGAATCGAAGCGCGCCCGACTGATGCAGACCGTCGTGCCGAACGCGGACGGCGCTTTGGAGCCATCAACCAGCAGGTCGAGCAGGCACGCTTTGCCCGGACTGACCCCGCGCAGCGTGCGCGTGAAAATCATGGGCGTCCGGGAGTTGCCGCGACGGCCAGGCCGGGAGACTTCCGCGGCAAGGGCGCTGTGCGGGCCACCCGCGCAGGAGAACCCTACAACGAGCCTCCGCGCAATATGAGGAACGGGCGCGAAGCCGGGCGGAATGCTCCTGCACCGGTTGAAAGGGCCCCGTCTAACAATGCTCCGCGCAACTCATCGCCCAATCAGCGGATGGAGCGCGGCGCTCCGGCCCAGCCGAACTATCAGCGGCAGGAAAACCGGAATAACACACCCCCCAATGTTGAGCGCAATCAGGGCCAGGCCCCGTCGCAGCCCAGGTATGAACGGCCAGCGAACCGGAATAACGCGCCTCCTAACGTTGAGCGCAACCAGCGTCAGGGCCCTCCCTCGGAAACCCGAAGGCAGGAAAACCGGGGGAAACAGGAACGTCCTTCCAATCCCCCGAACAGGGATAAGGGCCAAAAGGATAACGGCAACGGTCCACACCACGGCCGTTGATGATTGAAGTGCAGCGGCGCGGGTTGCAATGCTCGATTCCGGGCAAAGCGCCCGCGCCAAAGCGCGCCCGGTTTGAAGGTCCCGCTTCCAGTTTCATTCCCCTGGACAAACTGAAAAAGCAGGAAGGCAGCGAGAGGGCATCCGTTGTTTGAAGCGAAGCGCTGCGCCCGCCGGATCGCTTGCTAGACGGCTTTCCCGTGCCAGCGCTCATGCAGCATGCGCGCGGCCTGCTTGGGGTTCCTGTCGCGTGTGAAGACGCCCTTGTTGTTCATGCTGTTGGTGCGGATGATGCTCTGTGAGGTCTTGAAATCCGCAAAGCACCACATTAATGTTCCGGCCATGTAGGAGCGTTGGGCCGCAACGTCGAGATAGCGGCCGATCAGGTCTGTCTGATATTCCTCCGTCCACATTTCCGGCGGCGTACTGTGCGATCCCGGCAGGGCCTCCGCGCCGAATTCGGTAAAGATCATGGGCTTCGGATAGGCAGCGTGCAGCGATTCGAGCTCCTTTTCGAGCGCTTTGATGGCAACGTCAGGCCGGCCGCCCACTACGTACCAGCCGTAGTAGCGGTTCAGCGCCACCACATCCACGTGCGAAAGCCATTCCGCGGGCCCGCCCTGCACGGAGGCGAAGGTGACGGGCCGCGCCGGATCAAGCTTGTGCGCAAGCCCCACCAACTGGTTGAAGTAACTGTCGCCGGCAGTCACAGCGCTCTGCGCCGCTCGCTGGCCGGAAAGCGGCCGCCCGGCGCCGGGCTCGTTGGCCACCGACCACATGATCACGCTGGGATGGTTCTTGTCACGAGCGATCAGGCTGCGGAGCTGGCCGCTGGCCATCCTGGTCCACGCCTGGGTCTGCTGCTCGCTCTCGGAAAAGTTCAGTCCCACGGCCGGAATTTCGTCAATGATCATAATGCCGTAGCGGTCGGCCAGTTCCATGGCTTCTTCAGAATAAGGATAGTGCGACGTGCGGTAAGAATTCGCGCCCACCCACTTGAGCAATTCGTAATCGCGCACCAGTTGCACGCGGTCGAGGCCCTTGCCGTGAAGCGGAAAATCTTCATGCTTGCCAAAGCCGCGCAGCAGTATGGGCTCGCCGTTCAAGAGCAGCTTCTCACCGCTGACGGTGAAGGTTCGAACGCCGATCTCGAGGCGGTAAGAGTCAACCGGCTTATCGGACTCCAGCAGTTCTACGGTGAGAGGATAGAGGTGCGGATGGTCCGGAGACCAGAAGCGCGCCGAGACCAATCGAAGTTCCGCGTGGGCCTCTCCGTTTGCGAAATCGAGATCGGCCGTGACGGCTGTGCCGCCGGGGCTGGTTTCAATCACGGCCCGTCCCTTGCCGCTCCATCCGTGGCTTGCCTGTGCAGAAACTTTGACGATTCCGTTCGGGCCTTCAATTCCCGTGGTGACGGTGACGTCTTCAATATGCGTCTGCGGGCAGGTGTAAAGAGCCACCTGGCGATGAATGCCGGCGTAAGGGAAAAAGTCATAAGTGGTCTCGGGATAAGAACCACGAAAGCTGAGACCACCGGGAGGCCGACTGGGCGGAACGCGGTCGGGCTCCTGAAGGTTCTCCACGCGGATCACAATGCGGTTTGTGGCGCCGGGGCGCGCGTGGTTCGAGACTTCATAGGCGAAGGGAAGATGCCCGCCCAGGTGCTCGCCCAGCAGGCTGCCGTTCAGCCACACTTTGGCGGCGTAGTTGGCGGAATAGACGCGCAGAAAAATCCGCTGGCCGTGCCACGCCTCCGGAATCCAAGCCTCGTGCGCGTACCAGGCGTAGCCCAGGTAGTCGGCGGCGTCATCAAACAGGTCGTTCCAACTGGCAGGTACGGGAATCAATCGTGGCGAGGGCAGGCCGTCTTTCCAGTTGGCCTGTTCGCCTTCATTCTTTGGATCCAGCTGAAACTGCCAGAAGCCGGAAAGGTCCATCAGGTTGCGGTGGGCGTTCTGCTGCGGGCGCATGGCGCCAAGCAGACCCGGTTTTTCCACTTCTGCCGTGATGTCGTTCTCCGGCCCTTCCGGTGCGGAATTAGCGCCGAGCAGCGCTGTGGGACCGGCTGCTGCAGCTCCGCCGGCGATGCCAACGCTCATCAGAAAATCTCTCCTGCTGATTCCATCATTGTCCTGATTTTCCATGACTCCTCCTTGGGCCGGAAGTGTACACCTCAAAAGGGGTGGATGCAAAAGGACAGTTCGCCAGGAGACGGCGTGGTATCCTTCGTTCCAGGAAGGCAGCCTTTATGTTTGGCGCGATTGTTGGTGACGTGATCGGTTCAGTCCACGAGTTTGCAGGTACCAAGACCAAGGATTTTCCTCTGCTGGTTCCCGGGTCAACATTTACAGACGATTCCGTTCTTACCGTGGCTGTCGCAGATTGGATCATGAGCGGCCGTGATCTGATCGGCCTCCTGCACGAATACGCGCTCGCCTATCCGGGCCGGGGCTACGGAGGAATGTTTGCACGCTCGGCGTTTAGCCGCATGCGCGAACCGTATAACAGCTACGGCAACGGCGCCGCCATGCGCGTCAGCCCGGTGGGCTTCGCGTTCGGGACAATGGAGGAAGTGCTGGACTGGGCCGAACGAAGCGCGGCGGTAACCCACAATCACCCGGAGGGAATTCGCGGTGCACAGGCCACTGCGACGGCCGTCTTTCTGGCACGGCAGGGGGAGAGTAAAGATAAGATCAGGACCGAAATTGAATCACGTTTTGATTACGATCTCCACAGAAAGCTCGACCAGATCCGCGCCTCTTACTGCTTTGACGAGACATGCCAGGGGACTGTGCCCGAAGCGCTGATTGCGGTCCTGGAGTCCAACAGCTTCGACGATGCCATCCGCAACGCCATTTCTCTTGGAGGTGATGCTGACACCCTGGCGTGCATTGCAGGAGGCGTGGCCGAGGCATTTTATGGCGGCGTCCCGGAGGACCTCGAAAGGCATGCCCTGGCGATGATCGATGAGCGGCTGGCCGTAACAATTCAGCTGTTCCGGAAACAATTCGGCCTGCTTTCATAAATCCAGCAAACCTCCATGATTACGTTTACATTGCCCGCGTTTTCTTGACTTCATTTCATCACGGCGACATAATCGGAGGTCAGTTATGCGAGAAGCGGTGATTATTGCCGCCGTCCGCACTCCGATTGGCAAGTTTCAGGGTTCTCTTACCTCCTTCTCAGCAGTGGACCTGGGAGCCTGCGTGGTGCGGGAAGTTGTGCGGCGAGCGCAAATCGATCCGTCCCGCGTGGATGAAGTGATCATGGGCAACGTGGTTTCGGCAGGCCTGGGACAAAATCCCGCCCGCCAGGCCGCGCTCAGGGGCGGACTCAACGCGCGCGTGGCGGCAATGACCATCAACAAAGTTTGCGGTTCGGGCCTGAAGGCCGTGGCCCTTGCCGCGCAGGGCATTGAAACCGGCAACACAGACATTGTGGTGGCGGGCGGCATGGAGTCCATGAGCAATTGCCCGTACCTGCTGCCCGGAGCGCGCCAGGGGCTGCGCCTGGGCGACAAGACGCTGGTCGATTCCATGGTGCATGACGGCTTGTGGGACGCCTATGAAGATTTCCACATGGGCATGACCGGCGAACTGGTGGCTGAAAAGTATCACGTCACGCGCGAACGGCAGGACCAGTACGCGCTGGAAAGCCATCGCCGCGCCATTGCCGCCATCAAGAGCGGCAAACTGAAAGACCAGATTGTGCCCGTCAGCGTGCCGGGGAAAA
>JBJKQZ010000639.1:0-4084 GCA_046704865.1 Terriglobia bacterium | reverse complement strand
CCAAGACTCTGGTCGGCTGGAAAATCAATAACATAGTTACCGTTACCTTATGACAGTTCTGGCGCGTGGCTCAGATACTTGCTTTGTTGTGTCTGCGATTTCGCTCAGCGAAAGGCCCTTGCTTATGTTCACTCGCCCTGTCCAACTCTGCCATCGCGGCGTTTCGATACCGCGTTCTTTCATCTTTCATAATTCAGAATTGTCTTTACGCCACTCAGATTTGCTGATCGCAGACTTTAAAAATCAAAACCTGCGCCACCTCATATAACACGTTGCCCGATCACATGGCTGCCGCCCGTTGGTGGCGAGGGCAGGGAATCCGCGATGACGGCGAGGCATCTGCTGGCGGGGTGAGGGTTCCGCTGGGCTGAGGGGTCTGCGGCAAGAGATCACCGCCGGGAAGCCTTGCGCTGATAGCCCCCGGGAAGTCCTGCGACAATAGCCCTGTAAAGTAGGCTAGATAATGTCCCCATCCACCCCCAAGTGGGACGCATGGGACGTTAAACACGCGAAATTCCCTAAAACTTAAGTTATTGATAATATGGTACTTATAAAAGAATTGCAGCGTCAAGTTGCAGAATTCCTGCAAAAAGCGTGCCGCTTTTGAACAGTGGGTAAGATTTACCGCTGGCCGGTTTTCTCCGGCGGCGTTGAGCGGTCAGCCGTCTGCGAGTTGGAGTCTGAGGGCTGCTCCGGCAGCGCGAAGGCCATCAGGCGGTCATCGGAAGCCATCACAACGTACTGCCGGCCGTCGAGCATGTAGGTCATGGGAGAGCTACCCATGCGGCCGCCGGCGCTTACGTGCCACAGGGTCTTGCCGGTGGCGGGATCGAGCGCCAGCAGGTTGCCGGAGTTGTCCGCGGTGAACAGCAGGTGCCCGGCAGTGGACATGTTGCCGGAAGAGGAACCGCCGCGGCCGAGTTCGTGGGTCCAGGCGATCTTGCCGGTCTTGTAGTCGATGGCGCGCGTGGCTGTATCCGACCACAGACCGCGGTCGCGTCCGCCCCATCCTTCGGCCTTCCCGCGAGCCGTCAGGTAGAAGATGCTGTAGGTTCGCGTGGCGGTCACGTAGAAGAGGCCAGTCTGCGGATCAAAGCTGGGCGCCATCCAATTGGTGCCGCCGCCGGATGCGGGCGCTACGAGCGTGCCGTCGGGAGCAGGGGCCGTGTGCGGCTTGGGAATGGGATGGCCCTCTGCGTCATATGAAGACGACCAGGTTTCATCGATGAACGGAGCCGTGAGCAGATGCTTGCCGTTGGTGCGGTCCAGCAGGAAGAAGAAAGAGTTGCGCGCCGCCTGGGCCAGCAGGTGCATTGGCTTGCCGTTGAACTCACCGTCAAAGATCACCGGGGTTTCCACGGAGTCCCAGTCGTGCACGTCATGCGGTGAGGTCTGGTAGTGCCACACCAGCTTGCCGGTGTCGGGATTGAGCGCCACGATGGAGCATGTGTAGAGGTTTGCTCCCGGCCGCGCGGTGCCCACCAGCACCGGATTGGGATTGCCCGTACCCCAGTAAAGAAGATTGCGCTCCGGATCGTAGGTGCCCGTCATCCAGGTCATACCGCCACCGTGCCGGCGGGCATCTTCACTTGGCCAGGTATTCGCACCGGGTTCACCTTTATGGGGCTCCACGTACCAGCGCCACTGGTGCTTGCCAGTCACCGGGGCAATCGAATCGAGGAAGCCGGGAATGTCCGTCACGTCGCCGGAGACGCCCACGATCACGTGATTGTGAATTACCAGCGGCGCCATTGTTGCAAAGTATTTCAGGTCAGGATCGGCAACCTGGACATTCCAGATCGGTTTACCGTCTTTGGCATTCAGGCAGATCAGGCGCGCATCGGGCGTTGTAAAGTAGAGCCGGTCGTGCCACATTCCAACGCCGCGGTTGCCGATGTGGTCGCCTTGTGACTGGCGGTAGTAGTGCCAGATCTCGCGTCCCGTGCGCGCATCAATGGCCCACACGTTGTCCGGCACGGTGAAATAGAGAATGCCATTCACTTCCAGCGGGGTTGATTAAATGCCCTGCGTCCCGGTGGCGAAGAGCCACGCCAGCGTGAGGTTATTCACGTTCGAGGAGTTGATCTGCTTGAGGGTGCTGAAGCGGCGCCCGGAATAGCCTCCGTTATACGTGGGCCAGAAAGTGGTGGGCGGTTCCAGCAGCGCCTTGGCGGGCAGTCCCTGCGCCTGCACCGCGATTGCAGAAAGCAGCAGGCAGCACGTTACGGCCAGAGCACAGCTCGGGATTCGAGTCATGAAATGGCCCTTTAAAATTCCACGTGGGGATGGGCGACGGAGTGTCATCAACAACTTCCTCATTTCAAGGTTTCCAGATAGGCAAAGAGATTATGGATATCCGCCTGGGAGAGTTCATCCAGCATCTTGCGATGAGCTGCAACCGGATCATGCACGTTCACTTTTACCCGGCTGAGCGGAAAAGAACGATACCATCCGGATGAGTCGCGCAGCGCAACGGTGAATTCATCCAGATGCAGGAGCGGCCCCTCCAGTTTCTCGCCGGAAGGCAGCGTCACCGTGACCGTCCTTTGCACGCCCTCGGGATAGAGCATCCGCGTTTCCAGCTTGAGGGGCTCGTATTTCGATGCAACGTGCGCCAGGTCTCCGGTGGGTGAATGGCAATCCTTGCATTTGCCCGCTCCATCAAAATAAGTCTTGCCTGCCACGGCATTGCCCGTAAGCAGCCACTTCAGCGCATAATTCGTCGGCACGCCTGCGGATTCCAGGCCGCGCAATTGCCGGTAGTGCAAAAACGCGGCGATGTCCGTAATCTCTGTTTCGCTCAGATGAAACGGCGGCATTCCCTTGCTGGGCCGGCCATTCAGGATCACCGGGCCGATCAGGTTGCCGCCCTGATCGTGCGCCACCAGCGCTGAGCGGACCAGATCAGGCCCTCGTCCGCCGGTAGCGTCTTCGCCATGGCAGAAGGCGCAGTTTCCTTCAAAGGTCTTCTGGCCCTTTTCTATCGCCGGCGTCATTTTTGCCTCAGCACGCTTGTGCCTGTGAAGCCTGGCTGACTCCGTTGCGCCCTGCTGTGCCAAAACCGGTACAGCCGCCAGGCAGATGATGACAAAAGCCAAAGCGTAAGCCGGGCGCCTCCAAATGGCCGCCGTCGACAAATTCCCAGGTTCCCTAAAATTCATTGGGCAATCTCACATCATGGCGTTTTCGCTGACGGCCAATGACCACGCGAGGCTGCGCGTGAGCACACCTCAAGGATTCCTTTGGACTGCCAGCTTCATCTCTTGGTTGGTCTTCAAAGCCCCAGAGCGAATTCCTGATGACAGTAGCGATATGCAACCGACCCCAAGAAAAGCGTCATCATACTGCGATTTCCATTCGAGCGCCAGTCACAAATCGCCACTGGCATTAACGAGCAGTTAATCGCACATGTTGCGCAGATGTTGGGTATCTATATCTGCCGGCAGAGAGATTGAGTGGGGTTTAGATGGCGGGGTCCCAGATCGCGGGTGGCGCATACATCGCGGTTTGTGCGATGTGTGCGGTGAAAGGACAATGTGGTGGCAATCAGGGGAAACGATCCATGGCGACCATTGACGAGTCTTCAAGGTAATAGAACCGGAAGCTTGACCAAGGCCACTGATCGGCGGAACTGACCAGCCGGCGCTTCACCGGGTTGGCGTGCATGTAATCCAATTTTTCCAGGCGCTTCTTTTCGCTCCACACATTCAGGTCGTAAAACCGCCGCTGCCAAACGCGGTGCGTGGAAGGGCGATGGACCGTTCCGGGCAGGGAAAACTTATTCAGCATGCGGCCGCACCAGCGGTGGCTGGTATTCCGGCGGAGATGCGACAAGGCGAATTTTGCGGTACGCTCTTTGAGGCTTTGGACGATCCGGGATGGATGGGATTCATCGGAGGGCCAGAGGAGGAGATGGAAATGCTCGGGCATCAGCACCCATCCGAGCAGACGGAAGTTGTGCTGCTGGCGAAGTTGCGCGAGAGTCTGGACAAAATGAGAGCGGAAAAGGTCGGAATCAAACAGACGCGCGCGGCGGTAGGTGCTGGCAGTGATGAAGTGCAGGTGGTTCAGTCCGTAGTAATGT
>JBJKQZ010000638.1:0-6323 GCA_046704865.1 Terriglobia bacterium | reverse complement strand
AGCGAAGTGTTTGGGGTAGCTCGCGACTGCCTTTTGTTGCGCGCCAAGGGCATGACGGGTAAAGCGAGCGAGTTGGTAGTATTTCGGCAACAACGCCGGGGAAATTCGCCGGGAACTTACCCGTGTGCAAGGCGCGCTCCCCTGGAAATCCCTGAGATGGACGCACGCCTGAGGTGTATCTCCAAGCGCGGGTGGCAGTGAGGTTTCAGCTTTTGAACGGAGGCAACTAACTTGCTGAAATTAAAGAAATTAGAAATACTTGGCTTCAAGTCGTTTGCTGACCGCACACGCCTGGAATTCCAGGATGGCACGGTCAGCATCGTGGGGCCGAACGGTTGCGGCAAGTCGAATCTGTCTGATGCCATGAACTGGGTTCTGGGCGAGCAGAGCGCGCGCCTGCTCCGGGGTGAGCGCATGACGGACGTGATTTTCAACGGCACCGGCAACCGGCCTCCCACCGGCATGGCTGAAGTGAGCCTGACTCTGGAAGACCCCGAATACGACAGCAGCGAGGATGTGGCTGAAGAGATACCAGCGGTTGAAGCCCGAACGGAAACCACAGAGGACGCCGAATCCGAAGAATCGCCTGCCACAACAGAGAGTGTATCGGGTGAGACCAGGCAGATCGCAGCCACCCGCCGCGCCGTTTACAGGGGCTACCTGAAGGACGGTTCCGGGCAGATCACCGTTACGCGGCGACTGTTCCGCTCCGGCGAAAGCGAATACCTGATCAACGGCCGCGCGAGCCGCCTGCGCGACATTCAGGACCTGTTTATGGGCACGGGCCTCGGTCCGGAATCCTACGCCATCATTGAGCAGGGACGCATCGGCCAGATTTTGAGTTCCAGGCCGGCAGACCGGCGACTGATTCTGGAAGAAGCCGCCGGCATCTCCAAGTTCAAAGCCCGCAAGCGCGCGGCTGAGCTGAAGCTGGAGTCTTCGCGCGGGAACCTCTCGCGAATTACCGACATCCTGGAAGAAGTGATCAAGCAGGTGAATTCGCTCAAGCGGCAGGCCTCCAAAGCGCGACGTTACAAGGAACTGCAAACTGAGTTGACGGGCCGTCAGAAAGTGACGCTGGGGTCGCGGCTGTGCATGCTGGAATCGCAATGCCAGCAGCTCCGCAAGGATGCCGAAATGCTCCACCAGCTTTGCGCGGAAGAGAGCCAGGGGCTTGAGCTGCTGACCAACGAACAGCGCAACAACACGGCTCGCTGCGAAGAACTGGAAGCCAAACTGATTTCCATCCGCGAGACGCTCTCGCAAAGTGAACTTGAACGCCAGCGGTTGCAATCGCGCCTGGAGCAGATTGGGCAGCAGATTGCCGCACTCGATTCCAGAAGCGCCGACGCAAAGCAGGAAAGCGGGCAGGTCCGCGCCCGAATGGAATTGCTGGAACAGGAAGCCGCGCAGCGCACGGAAGAGCACGATGCGCTGATGCAGGAACAGGCCGCAGCCGAGCAGGAAGGCACGTTGCTGCAGGAGAAGCAGGAAGAACTGGGCCGGCGCATTCATGAAGCTGAACGAGCCGTGGAGCAGTCACGCCAGGCGCTGATGGCCTGCATCGGCCGGGCGTCCAATCTGCGCAACCAGCTTGTGCAGGCAGAAGAAATGGGTCTTGCTCTGGACCGCCAGGAGGCAAGAATCGACGCGGAGCGTGCCGGTGTTGAAGCTGAGCGCCAGCAGCGCGCCGCCGAACTTGAAACTCTGGCGCAGGAGAATGAGCGGTTCCAGACTGAACTGGCGCAGCTTGCCGATTCTGTTTCACAGACGGCAACGGCGCTGGACGAAGCACAAAGATCAGAAGCCACTGAGAAGCGCGACCTTGAAAATCTTCGCCGCGAGTTTTCCGGGATGCAAGCCAGGAAGCAGACACTGGAAGAATCTCTGGCGCGGCATGCTTACTCCACTGACAGCGTTCGCAAACTCTTGAATGGAGAGTTTCCTAAAAACGGCCACCACTTCCGGCCGCTGGGCGTGCTGGCGGATTTTCTGGAAGTTTCTCCCGGGTACGAAGAGATTGTGGAAGAGTTTTTGAAATCGGAACTCGACTGCGTGGTGGTTGAGCAGCATGCGGAAGCACGCAGCGGCATTGAGATCCTGCAGGCGGAAGGCACCGGCCGCTCAACGTTTTTTGTGACGCGATCGGAGGCCGCGCACCTGAGCCCCAACGGGCATCACCAGATCAGCCACGAACCCGGCGTAGTGGCTTCACTGCGGGAAATGGTGCGGCTGGAACCGCGGCTGGGGCTGAACGGCGATCAACCACTGCCCTCGCTTGGCAAAGCCTATCTGGTGGAAAACGCTGCGGCAGCCGAACGGCTGGCTGCGAGCTATCCCGAATGCCACTTTGTAACGCGCTCCGGTGAGCACTACCATCATCGGCTGGTCTCCGGCGGGCGCGGAGCGAGTGCGGGGCCGCTGGCCCTGCGGCGCGACTTCCGTGATCTGGAACGCCGCACTGTGGAGGTGGAATCCGACATTCAGGCGCGTGAAGCCCGCGTGGCAGCACTGGAAGAGCAGGTGCAGACGTTGCGGGAATCGCTGGGCAGCCTGACTGCGGCGCGGCAGGAGTCTGAGAAGAATTCTGTGGTCGGTTCCGAGCGTTTGCGCCAGGCCCAGCAGGTGCTTGAGCGCGCACTCGAACGGCTGCGCGTTTTTGGAGAGGAGAGCCAGCGGCTAGAGGCAGAGCGCCAGTCGCTGCAATCGAAGCAGGTGGCGATACGCGCTCAGCTTGAAGCCGAAGAAACGGAGAAATCGCGGCTTGAAGCTGAAATCGCCTCCAGCGCAGAACAGGTGGGCGTGGAGCGGCATGCGTTTGACCAGGGAGCACACACCCTGGCCCAGGCGCAGGCGCGGTTCAGCACGCTCCAGGAACGCACCCGGGCGCTCAGTGCGGAACGCGCGCGTCTGGCAACCCAGGCGCGCGAAATGGGCGACCGCGTGGACCATCTTGCGCGGCAAGTAAGCGGCTGGGAAGAAAACCAGCAGCAGCTTGCAGCGGAAGCTGAAGCCACGCACGCCCGCGATGCCGAGCTTGAGGCCACTCACGCCCGGCTGAAGCATGAGTTGCAGGGTGTTGACGAGGAATTGCAGGCTGTCCGCGCGCGGAGAGATCAGCTTCGTCCGCAGGTTGAGCAAGCCCGCGCCCGCTACGAGGCCGCGCGTGAAAAACGCTCTGAGGTGGAAGTCGCCCAGGCGCGCGCCGAATCTGACCGCGATCACCACGCCGAGCAGTGCCGCGAAGCGCTCCAGCAGGAACCCGAGGCGCTGCTGGCTGAATTGACTGAAGAAGCCATGCTCACCGGCGAAGCTCTGGAAGCTGCGGAAGAGGAAGTTCGACAACTGAAGAAGAAGATTGGAAATCTTGGCCCGCTCAACATGATGGCGCTTGAGGAATTGAGAGAAGCGGAAGAGCGCTACGAATTCCTGGAAACCCAGCGTCAGGATTTGCTCAGTTCCATTGAAGACACCGCGCAGGCCATCAAGGAAATCGACCGGCTCTCGCGCATTCAGTTTATGGAAGCCTTTAAGGCCATCAATGCCAATTTCGCAGAGTCATTCCGGACGCTGTTTGGCGGCGGCATCGGCCAGTTGCGGCTGACCGATGAGGAAGATCCCGATAGCGGCCTCGACATTGTGGCGCAGCCTCCCGGCAAGCGCCTTCAGAACATCCTGCTGCTCTCGGGCGGCGAAAAAGCTCTGGCCGCGCTGGCTCTGCTGATCGCAATCTTCCGCTACACGCCCAGCCCCTTCTGCGTGCTGGATGAAGTGGATGCCCCGCTTGACGATACCAACGTCGGCCGCTTTACGCGCCTGATCCAGAAGATGAGTGCGGCAACGCAGTTCATCCTGATCACCCACAACAAGACCACCATGGAAATCGCCCGCGCTATCTACGGCGTTACCATGGAAGAACCTGGCGTCTCAAAGCTGATTTCGGTTCAACTGGAAGAATTCGAAGAAGAACTGGAAGCCGTGCCGGCGTAAGCCCACTGCAAAAGATTGTGATGGCGAGTGGAGCAACGGGTAGCGAAGACCGCCGTCGTTGCGGTCAGCGGCCCTTGCTGTTGTCGGGATGATGACCGGCCGCGATGAACGCAAACCGAATACCCGCGGACCTCAAAACCGGAGGACCGCGCTACCCACTCAAGAGAGCCTTATGACGCTAGGCTCTTTGGTGGAAACGACATCGACGATGTGGTCCTCACAGGATAGTCCAATGTGTTCCATCGGGCCTGGATATTCGTCTGTGGCGAACGTGGTGGCGACGACGAAATCCTTGAACCAAGATTTTTTGTAAGCCCGGAATAAACTTCCCTCCCACACCTCCTCGGCGCTACGCTTCTTAAAGCTTTCATTGATTACAGCGTAGGCGACATAGTACTCCCACGCGACCTCGAACGATTTGCTCTTCTCAGTTATCCGAATGCGGTGACCCGAAAGAACTGTATTTCCGATTTCTATAGAGCTAGTCTCTGGGCTTACCAATCCTTCTCGTAGCACCGCACGGAGCCCGTTGCCCGGCAGTTCTGTAAGCTCATCAAGAAACAGATAGGAACACGAATTGATATCAGCAACCCACGGATTGTCACGCATATTCATTTCACCAACAATTACCAAACCAAACCTGCCGCTTGTATACACGACACTTAGATCAAATGCAAGACTCGCATTTGCTGCAGATACACCTTGCAGAGTCATACACTTCTGCTTTTGTCATTGACATGGTCGCCTGATGCTTTAGAATTAATTGCTGCAAACTTCCACTATGCAAGGGACAAATACTTTGGTCATTCGAGAAACGAACCTTCCAGGGATAGAACTTTTATCTCGCGGCAAAGTCCGCGACATTTATGCCGCAGGTGACGACAAGCTGCTGGTTGTTGCCACGGACCGCCTTTCTGCATTTGACGTCATTCTGGAGGAGCCGATCCCGGACAAGGGTCACGTACTGACGCAGCTCTCGTGCTTCTGGTTTGACCGCTTTCTGGGTCTGGTGCCGACGCATTTCCTGACGGCGAACTTGTCAGAGTATCCTAAAGAGCTCCAGGCGTTCGCCGACCAGATTGAAGGCCGCTCGATGCTGGTGACCAAGGCCCAGCCTTTCCCCATTGAGTGTGTGGTGCGGGGTTATCTGGCCGGCTCCGGCTGGAAGGAGTACCGCTCGAACGGCACCGTCTGCGGGATCAAGCTGCCCGGCGGTCTGATGGAATCAAGCCGCCTGGATGAACCGATTTTTACTCCGGCGACCAAGGCGACAACAGGCCATGATGAAAATATCTCTTTTGAGGAGACCATAAAGACGATCGGAAGCAGCGCGGCCGAAAAGCTCCGCGACCTGAGCATTCGGCTTTATTCGGAGGCAAGGAAGTACGCAGAGGAACGTGGAATCATCATCGCTGACACCAAGTTTGAATGGGGCCAGGTGGGGAATGAAATTATCCTGATCGATGAGGTTCTTACACCGGATTCTTCGCGCTTCTGGCCCAAAGACAGCTATGCGCCGGGAAGATCCCAACCTTCCTTCGACAAGCAATTTGTGCGGGACTATCTGGAGTCCACAAGCTGGGATAAGACGCCTCCGCCGCCGCCTCTTCCCGCCGAGGTGATCGAAAAGACTAGCCAAAAGTACAGGGACGCCTATCGTCTTCTGACCGGGAAGATGCTGAATTCCTGAATCTGAACGGCCGAGAGCAGCATGGCACACTGGAACTGGCTCGACTGGGTCCTGATCATCATTGTTCTTTTTTCGGTCCTGACGGCCATCCGGAAGGGCTTTGTCGCGGAGCTGATTACTCTGGCATCGGCCATAACGGCGTTGATCATCGCAGCCGTGAACTACCAGCGTCTGGCCCCGCTGCTGGCAGGCATTACGCGCAGCCATGGTGTGGCTTTGGCGGCGAGTTTTATCCTGATCTTTGTGGCTGTGCTGGTGGCCGGGGCGCTGGTCGCGGTCATTGCCCGGAAATTGATCAGGACAGTGCAGCTCCAGTGGTTTGACCGCTTCCTGGGCGGTGTTTTTGGCCTTGCGCGGGGGCTGCTGTTCGATTGTATTCTGCTGCTGGTCATGATGGCCTTCGCCATCCAGCAGGGGGCGGTTGAGAAGTCAGAACTGGCCCCATACGTTTCGGCGGGTTCCAGGGTGCTTGCCCTTGTAATGCCCAGGGAGATGAAAAGCGGCTTCCGTGCCGGATTTGAAAAGTTCAAGCAGGAACTGATTCAAACAGACAAAAAAGCCTCGGAACTCAAGTCGCCAGAAAAAGAGAACCTTTAAAGGACCGGAGTGGCCTGGTGAAAGACCAACTCGACGCTCTCATCAA
>JBJKQZ010000637.1:0-7278 GCA_046704865.1 Terriglobia bacterium | reverse complement strand
ACGGCCTTACCGGAGAAGTAACCGCATGCTCCCCTCACTGGCCTATGATCACGCCCGAGGGCAGGTCTCTTGTAGGAAACAAAGGAAGGATTTACCATTTGTTGACAAACAATGCTGGATCGGCTCTCTCACTTCAGGGGCCCACACCACTGCGTAGGTATTTCCCAAATTAAGCCTCCCTTGTCATTAACGCTAAACCCGCAGGCAAAAACCGCCGATGCCTAAAGGCATAAGCTCGCGAAGAGCTCTGCACGCTTCAACGGAGCGGCACACCCCTTCGCCGGGTCTGAGCCATTCACTGCCGCATGGGAGTCATTACCTACCCCGTGATGGAATATCCCATGTCCATTTCAGATGATGCCTCGCCCGCCTCAGGGCTGACCGGACTGAACACAACCACCGTCAGCCAGTACGTGGACGCGTGGATGAAGGTCACGGAATTTAATTACAACAACAACGCCCCAACCGTGGTGTTGATTCATCCCGTCGACACCACCGCGCGCTTCCAGGTGCTGCAGCAGTTCCTGGCCGCAATCAAAAATCAGGGCATGGATATGTGGGTGGGCGACCTGACCACGTTTGCGAAATTCTGGGAAGCCCAGGGCGTGACCGATGACCGCTGGCCGTGAAAAAGCCTTCGGCTGCAATGGACATCTCGGCGCAGTGAAGAGCCTCTTTATCTAGGCTAGATTTTGTGCCTCAACCGCCCCGAATGGGACGCATGGGATTTTCGGAAGGTCAGACTTCCAAAATTATAAGTTATTCATAATAAGGTATTTATATGAATTTTGCGTTATCACAAATCGACAATTTTGCAAAAGTTGTTGCATTCCCGAACATCGCGTAAAAGTTTCAGGAATCACGGAAAGACCACGAATCGCACGCACGCCGGAGAACTGACTTCCGCCGCTTCGCCCGTTGCAACCAGCCGCCCGGTCTTGCGGTCAACGGCAAACACCGTCACCACGTTCGACTCCTGGTTCGCCACAAGCAGGAATGCACCGGTCGGGTCAATGGCAAAGTGCCGCGGGACCTTGCCGCCGCTCGGCACGCATTCCACGGCAGTCAGGGTTCCCTTCTTTGCATCGGCCGCAAACACCGCGATGCTGTCATGCCCGCGGTTTGATGCGTAGACGAACTTGCCCGAGGAACTCACGGCGACTTCGGCGCAATCGCTCTGGCCCTTGTAACCATTTGGCAGCGTGGAGATGGTCTGCAGCTTGCGGAGGGTTCCGCGGGCGGTATCATAGGCAAACGTCGTGATGTTGGACTTCATCTCGCCGATCACGTATACAAACCGGCCGTTCGGTGCGAATGCGATGTGCCGCGGTCCCGATCCCGGATTCACCGTCGCATACGCGGGGCTGTTGGGCACGAGTGCGCCGGTCTTTGCATTGAAGCGATAGACGAACACTTTATCGAGCCCGAGGTCTGCCGCAAAAGCGTAGCGGTTGTCCAGCGACACGTTGATGGAATGCGCATGCGGACCTTCCTGCCGCTCGGGATTAACGCTGGTCCCGGCATACTGCTCGAAAGCCGTCACCTTGCCGAGCCGGCCGTCTTTCCGCACCTCGATCACTTCAACGCTGCCGCTGCCGTAGTTCGCCACCATCGCGTACCGGCCCGTCTTGTCCAGCGCCACATAGCAGGGGACGGTCCCGCCTGAAGCGACTTCATTCAGGAACCGCAGCTTGCCGGTCTTCCGGTCAATCGAATATGCCCTGACGGCGCCGCTCCGCTTGCCCGCATGGCGGGTCACTTCCTTGGTTGCGTAAAGGAACCGGCTTCCAGGAGCCACGGTAACGAACGTGGGATTCACGGCTTCAGCGGCGAGCCCTAGTGGAGTCATTCGGCCGGCCGCGGCGTCAAAGCGGAAGGCATGAATTCCCTTTCGCCTGGATTGATTGTAAGAACCGATGTAGAGGAGAAACTCGGTCCTGCTATTAAGGGGCACGGCCGGATTCGAACCGCGTGAAACAGGGGATTTCTTTTTTGCCATAGCGATGGTCCCGCAGCGCGAACTTCAGATGCTGCATCGCTATTTATATGCTGAGGAAAGCGCATCGTGCAACTGTCTGATGCCGCCGCGCGCAGAAGTATGACCTCGGTGCGTCGTGTCACGCAGTTGTTTTGTCGCTGGCAAGCCCCAGTTTGGAGAGGACTGGAGCCGGGCAGCCGTTCCACTTTTCCTGCGGCTCATTGCCCACGTAGGGAAGGTCGCGAACTCCCGGCTGGCTGGTGAAAAAGCCGCTGACAACCAGGTCGCGAAGCGTGTTAAAGAAGGCGACGGCGCTCGCGTCTTCAGCCGCCGCTTTTTCAGGATACGCAATCCGGTCGAGAATCTGCTTTTGCCTGGCGGTAGAGCAGTCTGCAAAGTCGTACTGGAAGGCACGGTTGCACTGCATATCGAGCCACGTGAAACCACCGCGAATCTGGTCAAGCAGGGTCCCGCGCTTCAGGGCCAGCCAGTCGTCGATAAATTCCGGAACACCCGCCTGCGTCGCGCTGCCGGAGCGATCATCAGCGGGGATAATCATGTCTGAGAGAATACGAAGCGTTTTCCACTCGTGAGCATTCAGTGCTTTGGGATGGCCGCTTGCGGGCGATTGCGCCGCGGATTGCTGCGGAGCCGCTTTTGCCACCTTCGATGCGAAGGGCGCAACCGATACCAGCGCCGCCGCAGGCACGCCAGTCATCAGCTTCAGAATGTCGCGTCGCTCAAAGTTGACGCTTCCACCTGTTTTCTTCTTATCCATTTCTCCTCCCGCCTCGATTGCCCATTTTTCGCATTGCTTCCCTCGCGCCCGCCTGCTACACATTCCCCCGCTTCACTTGCTGCTCAATGTATTCCGACGTTCGCGACGCAAGAGCCATGATGGTGAGTGTGGGATTCTTGTCCGCCAGGCTGACGAAGGGCGCGCCGTCAGCAACAAATAGATTCTTGCAATCCCACGCCTGACAGTGGGAATTGAGCACGGAAGTTTTTGGATTGTCGCCCATGCGCGCACCGCCGACTTCATGGATGCCCTGCCCGCCGGCGGAGATTCCCCACTGCTTTTCGGCGCCGGAGGATTCAATCACCCGTCCGCCCGCTGCCTTGACGATCTCCTGGAAAGTCTCCTGCATGTGGCGAGCCATTAGGATTTCATCCTGCCCCCATTTAAAGTGGAACTTCAGGACCGGAATCCCCCACTGGTCCACCACGTCGTTGTCGATCTCGCAGTAGCTGTCTTCGTTCGGAATCATTTCTCCGCGCCCGTGCAGGTGAATGAATGAGCCGTACAGCTTGCGGCAATCTTCTTTCAGTTTTGCTCCGTACCCGCCGCCCACAAGATTCTCGGTCCCGCTCAGGACGCCGGGCATCGGCATTCCGCGGCGCCCGCCGCCGAATTCAATGTGGTAGCCGCGCGAGAATGGCATTTCATTCTTCTGCTGCTTCTGCAGGTTCCACCACGGCATGTAGAGATGCATTCCTCCCACGCCGTCCTCGTTGTGCGCGGGCAGGTCCATCATGCTGGGCACAAAGCCGCTGACGTCGCTCATCACGGTGTCCATCAGATATTTGCCCACCAGCCCGCTGGAGTTCGCAAGGCCGTTCGGGAATCGGCTGCTGCGCGAATTCAGCAGAAGGCGCGCGGTCTCGCAGGAACTTGCGGCAACCACGATCACCTTGCCTCGCACCTGAACTTCCTTACGTGTCTTCTTGTCAATGTAGGAAACGCCGGTGGCGCGGCCGTCCGGGCCGGTCAGGATTTCCCGAGCCATGGCGCCGGTCCGGATCTCCAGGTTCCCGGTCTCCCGCGCCGGCATCAGCAGAACAACAGGCGATGAAAAATTGGAACCCAGCCGGCAGCAGCGTCCGCACTGGTCAACGTAGTGGCACTGCGGGCGGCCATTCAGTGGCCGGGTCAGAATCGCCAGGCGCGAAGGGATACACGGAATATGAAGTTTCTGGCAGGCCTGCTGGACCAGCAATTCATAGCAGCGCGGCGCAGGCGGAGGTAGAAACTTTCCGTCAGGCAGATTCTCGATCCCTTCGGCCGATCCGAACACGCCGATCAGTTCTTCGGTTTTGTCGTAGTACGGAGCAAGTTCATCGTAGGTGATGGGCCAGTCAAAGCCTTTGCCGTCGCGGCTGTGCGGCTTAAAGTCATACGGGCCGTTGCGGAGTGAAATGCGGCCCCACGAATTTGTGCGGCCACCCAACATGCGAGACCGAAACCACATCCAGCCGGTCCCGGACGCGCTCAGGTAAGGCTCTCCGGGGACCTGCCATCCTCCGACTACGGCCGTAAAGTAATCGACCGGGTTGGAGAAGTTTCCGCCGCCGTGGTATGGCGCGCTGTATTGCCATTCGAGCCACTTGGAGTCCCGCGCCGCATCAAACCATCCGCCGGCTTCCAGCATCAGGCATTTCGCTCCGGCTTTCGTCAGGTTGTATGCAACCGTTCCGCCCCCGGCGCCTGAGCCGATGATGATGACGTCATACGGATTGGCAGCAGATATCGTCTGGGGCATCGTTTTCTCCTCAAGGTCAACTTTTTCTCCCCGATACGGCGGCCCGTATCAGGCCGCCGTGGAGAGCCGGGGCTTTTTACTGCAGGCAGATAAGTCTGACTTTCGCGCGATTGTCTCCCTGATCGTCAAAGGAAACCGTGCCGGAAACTCCGGTAAAATTCCGGACGCTTGAAACGTTGTCGCGCACACGCGCACGGTTCGGACCCGCTTCGCGGACGGCCCGTACCACCAGCCGCACGGCATCGTAGGCTTCCGCGGCAACGGAGCTTGGCAAAGTGCCGGTCTGCCCCTGATAGCGCCGCGCAAAGCTTTCGTAGTCGAAATTTTCATCCATGGCAGAAGCTACCGTGTAGATCCCCACGCCTGCGGGGTCTTTGACTCCTGCCGATGTCTCCCGGTGAAACTTCAGTCCCGAACCTTCCTGGGCTGTCTCCTGCGAAAGATAGACCGGCGTATGCACTCCGGCTGCCCGAACAGCTTCAAGAAGTTTCTTCGCAGTTTCCGGGGCCGTCCAGAACACCATCGCCTGCGGCGGTTGAGTTCGGATGAGGTCCAGCAAGGAATCGGCATCCAGCCGCAGCGGATCGATGGCGAGAGACGCCGGAGCGGGAACGCCAAGCTCACGCGCGGCGTCAATAAATTCCCGGCCACCCATTCGGCCGTCATGGTCGCGCTCGGTGACCAGCAGAACATGCCGGAAGTCGCGAGTCCGGTAAATGTCTTTCGCGATCACCTGCGCCTGCTGCGCATCACTTGGCCCCAGTCGGAAGATCCACGGCAGATTGATCTGAGTTGTGGTGGCGTCTGTGGAAAGTGTCAGGATGGGAACACCGATCTTGTTGCCGACCTGCTCGCTCAAGTGCGCCGTTGTGCCGCTGGCGGAAGTAATGATGGCCACCGCCTGATCGTTGAAGACCAGGCGCAGCAAGGCATCCGTGACGCGGCCCCAGGCTGGGCCGCTTTCATCTCCGATTGAAAGTGCAAGATGAAGCCCGCCGGGCAACGGGTCGCGTTGCGCGTCCTCAAGAGCCATCCTGGCCGCAAGCTCGATGGCCTCTCCATCGGCCTGCTGTGGGCCATGCATCGGAGCGAGCAACCCGATGTGGATAGTGGGGCCTTCAAGGTTATAGGACGCTTCCCTGCCCGGCCCCGCGTAGGTCACACCATTCGCTCCGATTGAAGCATAAGGAGTAGGAGGATAATTCTGCTGCGCCAGGGCTAGCGACGCGCAGGCGAAGGTCCCCATCACCATCACGCAACCCAGTATCTTATTCGCACTTTGAAACAGCTTTTGCATTTCAATTCCAGTAAGGAAATCGGATAATCCGGCAGCCCCGCCGTCCATGCCTCATTTCATGGCGGTCACCGGGTTGCCGTCTTTCCAGTCCGTGCGGTGCTCAGGCCAGTAGACAAAGTGTCCGTCTTTGACTTCTGCAAAGGTGACAGGAGCGATGTTGTTCAGTGTGTAATCAAAATAGGCGGTTCCACTCACACCCTGATAGCGCTTCATCTCATACGCGCGCAGGGCGTCCATGATGCGCCCCCGGTTGAGTCCTGCTTTGCGGATGGCCGCAATCAGAATGGTCATGCCGTCGTAGGCGTAGGAAGCGTAGGCGTCAGGTTCCTCCTGGAAACGCGCCACGTACCTCTCGCGGAATTGCTGCCACCTGGGATCATGCCGGGAGGGATCAATGGCAGAGACCGCTACCAGGCCGTTCGCTGCCGGGCCTGCAATCTTGACAACTTCGGGATAAGCCACCCGGCTGCTGCCGAAAACCGGCTGGTGCATGCCCATGGCGCGCATCTGTTTCAGGATCATTCCGGCGTGGCTCGCGTCACCCCAGATCACCAGGCCGTCGATGCCGAGCCTGTTCAGCGTATGCAGTTGCTCGGAAAAATCTTTCGCATCAATTGGGTACTTAACCACTACCGTGGGCTGGAAACCCATGCGGCGGGCGTCATTGATAAACTCCTCGTCGCCCCTGCGGCCATAGCGTCCGTTCTCGCGCAAAATGCCCACGCGCCGGAGCTTAAGCTGCTTGAAGACATAATCAGCAAGCGCGTAGCCCTGCTGGCGATCGTCGGGGAAATTGTGCAGCAGCCATTGAATGCGTGTTTCGGTGACGGTCGGGTCCGTGGTGGCAGTGTCCATGATGGGCACTTCAATTTTCAGCGTGGCGCGCAGGGCAATGTGCGTGGAAGCGCCGTCCACAGAGCCCAGCATGGCCCACACATTCTGCTTGTACCGCATTTGCACAATGTCCATGGACGATGCGCCCCACAGCGGCAGGTCATCGTGAATCTTCAGGTCGAACGGTTTGCCGTGGTAGCCGCCATTCGCGTTTGCTTCATCAATGGCCATCTGCGCCCCGTGCAGCATGGCGATGCCGTAAGGAGAATCAGGATTTGACTTGCCGATAGGGCCCAGGAAGCCGATGTTGACGGACTTCATCTCTTTCAGGTCCGGGTCGGGCTGTTCGCGGGCCGCCCCGTCGTATTCCATGGTGTTCGGCTCGACGTACCACTCCTGGTAAGGCTTGCGAAACCGGCCGTAAGGCACAGCCTGCGGAGGCATGTTGGCGTAACGCATGTCACTGAGAGATTTCTGCTGCTCCGGCTGGGAGGGCGCAGACTGCGGCCGGGCAGGAATTGCCAGCAAGCAAAAGAGAAACAAAGTCAGAAATCCAACTTTCATGTCCATCATCCTCCCCGTTCAAAACCCGGGTGCAGCGCTTGAACGAGCAGATCCGCGGCAGGGCG
>JBJKQZ010000636.1:0-7808 GCA_046704865.1 Terriglobia bacterium | reverse complement strand
GGAGCTCTTCACGCTGAAACACCTTGAGAGCGTGTCAAACAGCGAAGGCCGGTCAACAGCAACCATCGAACTGGAGCGTGACGGAGAAGTCTATCGCGAATCCGCTACCTCTGAAGGCCCGTGTGATGCCGCGTTTCGAGCCATTGACCGTATTACGGGAACACCTGGAACGGTGATCGATTTCGACGTGCATTCCGTAAGTGCGGGGCCAGATGGCACTGCCGAAGTGTCTGTCCGCGCCCGGTTTCAGCAAAAGGAGTTTTCCGGAAAGTCCATCAGTTACAACGTTGTTGAAGCCGCAGCGCGCGCCTACCTCCAGGCCGCAAACAAAGGGGTCTACGAAATCAGGCGTGCTGTAAAGGATGCTGCTGCCGGGGGCGGTTCGGTCCATGAAAACGAACTTGTTGACCGCCTTTTGCCCGGTGGATACTGATTTTCTCCGGCTGCAGGGCGATTTGAGGAAGTATTTCTTGCTGCCAACCAAGGTCAGGCAAGAACTTTTGGTACCACCTTCGATTCGCTCAATTAAATAACTAAAAACAAAAGACTTAAAAAATCTTTCACATACCTCTTTCTGCGCATGATAGCCACCGCAACTTTTTGAGTTCAATTATATCTTGTCCTTTTTTCACTTGTTCGTGTAAGATGCCTGTTATCAAATGCATGGCATATTCAAAATAGCAGTATTGCCGGGCGATGGAATCGGACCGGAAGTAACTGATGAAGCTCTCAAGGTCTTGCGGGCCATTGAGGGTGTGATCGGCCCTAAATTCCGTTTTCAAACCGGGCTCGTTGGCGGTTGCGCCATTGACGCAACTGCGGTTCCCCTTCCTCCGGAAACCATCTCAATTTGTAATCACGCGCAAGCGGTACTTTTAGGGGCCGTTGGCGGACCGCGCTGGGACTCCCGGCGACCGGACAGCCGTCCTGAAGCTGGCCTGTTACAATTGCGCCAGAGGCTTCGGGTTTATGCAAATCTTCGGCCTGCCCGCGTCATAGACTCGCTCGTCGGTGTTTCAGCGTTGAAGCCCGCGGTCGTGCGGGGCACTGACCTTGTTATCGTCCGCGAGTTGATGGGCGGGATCTACTTCGGGAATCCGCGCGGTCTCTTTTCCAAGAACGGCGAACGGATGGGAGTAAATACGGAGATTTACCGTGAACATGAGATTGAGCGCGTAGCCCACCGTGCATTCCAGCTTGCGCGATTACGCAGGCGAAAGGTGACTTCGGTCGACAAGGCGAACGTTCTTGAGAGCTCGAGGCTGTGGCGCGATGTAGTTACTCGGGTCGGGCAGACTTATACAGACGTTGAGCTGGAACACCTTTACGTTGACAATTGCGCTATGCAACTGATCGCAAGGCCGACCAGCTTTGACGTAGTCCTCACCAACAATATATTCGGCGATATTCTGAGTGATGAAGCAGCCATGCTGACGGGCTCAATTGGTTTACTGCCTTCTGCCAGCCTGGGTGAGCGCTCCGGCCTGTATGAGCCCGTGCACGGCTCAGCTCCGGACATCACCGGTAAAAAGCGCGCAAATCCGATTGCCACGATTGCTTCCGTTGCGCTAATGTTGCGTTATTCGTTCCGTATGGAGCGTGCCGCCGCTGCCATTGAAACAGCCATCGAGAAAGTTCTGAAACGCGGCGAGAGGACCCCTGATCTTCCAGGCCGCAAGCGCCCCATTTCAACCTCCCGCATGGGAAACCTGATTGCTGCTGAAACGACAAAGCTACTTTCGTCCTCTCGCTTCCGACCCAAAGAGAAGTCGTAAGGTAAATTAACCTAAAGGCAGGAAAAGTCCGGCAATTTTCGCACAAACGCGGAAATTGCGAATAATTGCGTTCAACGAGAAAGACCGTTGCAATCTTATTGGCTTCCGAGTTAATATGCAGGGCGACGAGGGGGCGGCAGGCGGTCATTTTACGCCACGATCACTATGGCAGGAGCACATTATGTGGTGGGAAAAGGAAAAAAAGTCGCAACCCGATGTCTCAGACTCACAGCCGACCGTTCCCGAAATTTCAGAAACAACTAAGGTGGAAACCCCTATGCCTGAAAGTATTCGAAGAGATAGCAGTGTAAACTCCCAGGGCCAGGTACAGGCGACAATTGGCCGTTCGATCATCCTGAAGGGAGAACTGTCCGCGAACGAAGATCTTATTATCGAAGGGCAGTTTGAAGGAACCGTCAATTTGCAGGACCATTGCCTGACGGTCGGATCGAATGGAAAAGTGAAGGCCGAAATCCAGGCACGGCAGGTCGTAATTTTGGGATCCGTGAACGGGAATGTCAATGCGCGCGAAAAGATTGAGGTGCGCAGGAGTGGCAACGTTACGGGTGATTTGACTTCAGCAAGCATCTCAATTGAAGAAGGAGCATACTTCAAGGGAAGCATCGATATCCTCCGTGAAGCAAGGGCGGAGGACCGCACACCTGTCACTGCGTCCACTTTCGAAGATAACGAGTAAAGGAACGCTCACTCTTTTCGGTTTGCATTAGAGGCCGTTCAGCCTGCGCGCCAGTTGTGTTAACCTAGAGATGGCACTTTCTTACATCCTGACTGGCGAATCAATTTCAACGTTGCAGTCTGTATTGCCTGGGTTTGCAGATGTTTTCAGTTAAGACGCAGGAGCGCTCTCACAGGAAGGATACTTCCGGTCATAGCTCCGTAGTTTCAAGTCAGGCCTTGCAGTGGATTTGGAACTATCTTCAAGATGTGCCCGACCCGCATGTCCTCGACTGCGGCGCCGTTTCTTCTGCTACCATAAGCATACTGACGAAGCGCCATTCAAAAGTCTACGTGGCGGATTTGATCGCCCCTCTTCAGCGAGGTGATCCCGCCTATTGGCAGCAGGAAGGCAAACTGACCCTGTTCCGTCTGGACAGGCTGCTTGAAGAAATACCCACCATACCTCCTGCAACACTCAATTTGATCTGCTGCTGGCATCTTCTTGACATGGTCCCGCGGGACTATGTGCCGGACCTGATCAGGGTTTTCCTTTCGTTCCTCAGGCCGGGCGGCATCTTTTTTTGTTTCCTTCGTGAACAGAATCTTGCTCAGGGAAAAGAAGGCCGATGGTGGCTTGAGAGCCTCACCGAACTTGGGGCGCAGTACGAAGGGTCCGGCCAGTTTCCATACCCTCCTTTATCAAACCGGGAAATTGAAAAACTGACTGAGGGATGCAGTCTGAAGACTTTTCTGACCCGTTCACATCGACGTGAAGTTGTGGTTCTGAGAGCCGAAGAAGAGGGTTGAATGAAATCATTAAAAATCATAAATTTTGTCTTGATTGCGATTCTGGGCGCGAGTGTTGCGCCCATTTTCGGGCAAGACCTGGTAACAAAGGCCCTGAACAGCTTTCCGGCCGACACCATCCGTCTGGAGTATTCGAGCCCTGAAGCGCTTCGAAAATTGCCTAATTATGCCAGTTTGCGGGAGCATTACATGGGACCGCGCCTCAAGAAGCTTGTGGCATCCATGTCAGAGCTTGGGGTTGCGGAAACTGACGTAAATCAGCTTGTTCTGGGATGGAGTTCAGAAGGTTCTGACGTCAACCTCTACGGATTTGCCGGTGGAAGTTTTCACCCAAACGTGTTAAATGCCCGTGCGGCAGCGCGAAATCTTCCTCCACAACAGATTGGAGGAAAGACCGGTTATTGCCTCGGCGCCGGGCTGGAGTCGCAATGTGTCGTTGTGTTGAATTCAACTGAAGGGGCGTTTGGAACACTTGCCTCGCTCAGCCAAATCATGCAGGCCCTGAATGGCGGAGGAGTATCAATTGGCTCTAACGAGACTTTTGCTCAGGCCGTAAACCAGGACCACTCGGATGCCCCGATTTGGGGTGTTGCCGCAGCATCAGCAGTGTCGTCCTGGTTCCAGGGCTGGATGCCCAAGCAGAGTGCTGTTGAATTGGATTGGCCCAAGGTCTTCCAGGGAGTGGATATTCTCGGGTACAACATCCATACCGGGAACGATATTCAATTGAATCTGCAAATGTTCTGCAAGTCGGGTGAGGTGGCGGGAAGCCTCACGCAGGTTCTTGAGGGGCTGAAATTGGCCCAGCAGATTGCGTGGCAGAATCAGAATCCTAATCAGCCGAACCCGTTCCAGAGCATGGAACTGACGCAAAACGGCAGCCAGATTGGCATTAGGCTGGTGGCGAATTATGGTTCTGTGGCTGGCGGATCCTCTACGGCCACGTCACAGTAACGATATTGGGTGTGGTCCCTGCAAGTATCCCAGACCAGTCCAGGGACTGTGAGGGAACTCAGGATACGGATACGGCAACCCGTCATGGGCGGAACGTTGACGTTGCTCCCACGTCTCAGAATGAATTCATAGCTGACAAAAGCCACAGCACTGGCCGGCGCGGCAATGGTGAGCGCGGTCGAACTTGCCACCATTATTTTTGCGGCCGTCAGGCTCCCAACGCCTACCGCTCCGGTAAGGAAATTTCTCCAGGAACCCCGCCGGTGTCCCCGGACATGCCCTTCGGAGTCAAGAACTCCCATCAGGTTCTTATTTGTATCCAGGTGGGTTATGATCGCCGAAACCGGAACCTCATGTCCATCAGGCAGGGTAACGTGGTCGAAGCGGAAAGCAATTTCGCCGTTGTGCCGCATCCAGCTTGGCCGCCGGATTGAAGTTATGTGACCGTCAAAAAGAGTTCCTTTGGGCAAGGCCATCTGGCCATGGATATATACCGGCTCAGTCATCTCGGCCGAAACAGGATCGTTAACATGGCTCACCAGAGTGTGCATTCCTGAAATAAGCCGCGCATTGACCAGCGTCTCTGCCGGAATTGTCAAAGCGCTGGAGACCGCCGAGCTGATGTCCGGGCGATACAAAGCATGTTCCCGGTGTGCAAGCACGGCCCCTCCCGCGGCTGAACACAGGGGCACTCCAATGATTAATACCGCCAAAACTGCAATCAGTCGTCGCATTGGTTTCCTCCCAATGGCCATGGAGTATTTCGTGTTTGTCTCCCGATGAACCCCAGTTTTTGCCCAACCCAGATCACTGTGACCGGAGAAACTGTTAACTCTGCACGATTGAAAGTTCGCTTGCTGCGCGAAACCATATGGTTTCGCCAAGAGGTTATATTCTAAAGCACTTTAACCGGAGTGAGTGTAAAAAAGTCGTCAAAAAATGAAGAACTCTCTGTGAACGCAAAGAGAAGCCATTTCCGAAAAGCCCTGGTTCAAAACCGCAAGAATTACCTGGCCAACTTATGCCAGTTTCGTGACTTTGTCAGCCTGTGGCCCCTTTTGCCCCTGCACGATCTCGAATTCGACGGAGTCGCCTTCCTGAAGTGACTTGAATCCATCGCCCTCGATCGCTGAATAGTGAACAAAAACGTCGGCTCCCCCATCTTGCCCAATGAAGCCGTAACCTTTGCTGTTATTAAACCATTTGACCTTACCTTGAAGTCGTGCCACTTCCGTCCCTCCTTAATTGCTGAACGTTGGTGATCGCTGATATTAGGAACCTAAAAATGAAAAAGGCCAGGAATCGCCCTTGATTCCCAGCCCTCCAATTAAGAACACTTTCCCGATGCGAACACCGTGCGAAACTCCCTGGCGACTAAGTATATATTTAGGAATCCGCTTGTCAAGAGAATATTGACTGTTAAGTTGCGGGTTGTAAATTTTACAAGTAGTTACAAATAATCTTTGCGCACTTTCATTGAATGCGCTCCCAAAGCAGACCTACTAGCGTTTTGCCATCGATTATCTTCTTGTTTCGCAGGAGTTTTTCGATCTGGTCGCGAGAGAAATCTGCTACTTCGATTCGCTCATCGGCCTCAGGTGAAGCCTCCGATAATGTCAGATCACGTGCTTCAACAAGATGCATTTGTTCCGTCAGAATGCCGGGGCTTGGATAGAAAGAAAAGAGGCGCTTCAAAGTGCGCGCTCTGTAACCGGTTTCTTCTTGCAGTTCACGACGCGCCGCCCGCATCACGCTCTCTCCGGGTTCCATTGAACCCGCAACCAGTTCCCACAACTGCTGACGCGCGGCATAGCGGTATTGGCGCACCAGAACGACGCGGCCGTCTGGAAGCCGCGGGATGATGACGACGGAACCACGATGCTCGACGACTTCGCGAGAAGCCTCAACGCCGCCCGGTTCGACGATGCGATCCAGTTTGACCTGAATTACTTTTCCTTTGTAAAGGCGCTTGCTGCTTAGAACACGGACATTAGGTCGCATGCGCAGATTGGTTTCCTCCTCTGGTTTCCACAGGCACGGTCCTGCGGAATCATGATGAAGCAGAAGAAAGATTGTGGAATCAAGGCCGGGTGTTGGTCAAACCGTAATCACAAACTTCTCAATAAGAGATTTGGCGCTCTTCGTATTTTTGGCAGCCTTCAAACTGTCACGATCTTTTTCCAGCGTAGATTCGAGCTTAGCATAATTTTCAAGTTTGCTCTTGATGGCCGCAAGTTGCGCCGGAGTATCGGCCGGGTCTTTGGCCGCCTTGTTCAGGCAATCGATGAGGCTGTTGACAATACCGAGCGAGAGCGTGAGCTGCGAAAGGCAGCTTTGCTCGTGGTAATCCTTTTCGAAATCGGAGAGGCTTTCTTTCTGAACGGTTCCAATCAAGGTTGATATGCTCTGCATGTAGCTCTTGACCATTCCTTCGTCATCGGTACAGGTTTGGCCGCGGATTGATTGAAGATGGGGTATTCCGAGCAACAAAGGGCTGCCCAGAATGACTATCAGGATTCGGCGTCTCATAGCCGCTCCTTTCTTTAGACGGGCTTGCTTGATCTTGATGGCAGGCCTCGTCCTGGGGTCTTGGAGGCCTTATCGGGGCCAATGGTAGCACAACTTTAAAGGCCGGGAAGGGAATTCCATGCCCGGTTTTCAGCCCTACTGCGCGACGTATCGCAAAGCAGCCTTCCGTTTCTGGGGCGCCAACAGACTGATATACTGATTCTCGGATAAAATACCCCGGACCTGGCGCTAATACGGAATGGGAAGGTGTAGATGAATATCTCCGCGCTTATCGTGGATGATGAGCAGCCCGCGAGGGATGAGCTGGCGTACTTGCTCAGGAACTTTCCGGAGGTTCACATTGTCGGACAGGGCAAGAATGGCGTGGAAGCAGTGAGCCTGGTGCGTGAACTGAATCCGGACCTTGTATTCCTGGATGTTCAAATGCCTGGTCTGGATGGCTTTGGCGTGATCAAGCGGCTGCTCGACCGTAATACGCGACTGCCTTATTTTGTTTTTGTGACGGCGTATGACCATTACGCGGTGCGTGCGTTTGAGGTCAATGCCGTTGACTATTTGCTGAAGCCGATTGAGCGGAACCGACTGGAGAAGGCCCTGCAGCGAGTGCGCGGAATGGTGGAGGCATCAGAAGCCGCATTCCAAAAGCTTGACCGCCTGGTGCACATGATTGAAGAGCGACCTGCCACGCAATCCAGCAAGCTTGTTGTCAAGAGTGGAAACCGCATGGTGCTGGTGGATTCTTCCGACATTATTTACGCGACAATTGAAGACGGCGTGATCAGGATTGTAACCAAGGACCTTGATGGCCAGTCGAACTTTCGGACTGTGGAAGAACTGCAAAGCAACCTGGACCCCAATGTCTTCTGGCGGGTCCATCGCTCCTACCTTGTCAACATCAATCGCATTAAAGAGGTTGTCCCTTGGTTCAAAAGCTCCTACCAGCTTAAGATGCAGGACCGCCATGAAACAGAAATCCCGGTGAGCCGCGCTCAAACGCGGAAGCTTCGGGAGTTGCTGAATCTTTGAAGATAGAACTTTCCTAACAATTTAAACATGGCCTCGCGA
>JBJKQZ010000635.1:0-3369 GCA_046704865.1 Terriglobia bacterium | reverse complement strand
CTTGATTCGGGTCCCGATCCGTCGTCGGGCATGGATCCGGAACAGGCTGCGATCTTTAAAGGCGCCATCACAAACAGCGATTTCTTTGTCCGCGACGGCCTGGTGGATAGGGCTGTGGAAGAGCTTGAAAAGGTCCTGCGCGTCTACCCCGACCAGCTTGAAATCCACAAACGCATTCTGGAAGTTTGCAGGGAGCCGCTTCCCGCGCGAGCGGTGCAGGCTGCGGAGGCCCTTGCGCAAATTTTTACTGCGCGGCGCGAAAGCAGCGAAGCAAAACGATATCACGAGGAAGCTCAGGAACTGGCCCAGACCGCCGCACGCGCCGAGGCCCTTCTTTTGATGTCACCGCAGGGGGAAAGCCAGGAACTTTCGGCCAGTGGAGCGGAGCCGCCGCCGGCATCGGTCGAGATTGACTTGACGCAGCCCGGCGATGCCCACGCCGTTCAGGAAGAAGACGACGAACTTCCTCCACCAAAAGAGATTTCGCTGGAGTTCCAGTCGCCGCAGGGAGCTGGCACACCCGTTCCTGCTGCCGGAGTGCCTCCAGACATTTCTTCTGCCAGCCAGACCCTCAGTGCCGCTGAACAAGGTGCGCCTGCTGCGGAAGATATTCCTGAATTCAATTATGAGGAGTGCAGGGAAGAGATAGAATTTTACCTTCGGCACGGCTTCAACGATGAGGCGCAAAAAGCTGTTGCTGAGCTTGAAAGGAAGTACCCCCGGGAAAGCCGGGTGGCTGAGTTCCGCGAACGTATCGGCCGGACGATCCCAGAAGCTGTTCCGGCTGGGGAATTACATCCGGACGTGGAATCGGAACAGGAAGCAAGAACCGGCTCGGAATGGGAGCTTCCAACTACATTCTCAGGATCTGCAGAATCTGCCGGGCAGGAAGGGCCGCTTGAAGACCTCACAAGCGAACTTGCTTCAACGCTGGAGGATTTTGACGGTGCGGGAATGGCTTCAGCCGCATCGCCGAAGCGGACTGTTCCTGAAGCTGCTCCAAGGTCGCGTGAGGACGCTTCGGCGGAACTGGGCTCACTGCTTGACGAACTGGATAATGCAAATGAATCCATAGATCAGGCGGCAGACGACGAGCAAACGCATTATAATCTTGGGGTGGCCTTTCGAGAGATGGGCTTGCTTGAGGAAGCGATTGGAGAATTCCAGAAGGTTGTAAGCGGTACGGGCTCAAAGCAATTGGGTCCGTATTTCCTTCAGGGATGCACTCTGCTTGCTTCCTGCTTTATGGACAAAGGCATGCCCTCCATTGCCGCCAAGTGGTATTTGCGTGCGCTTGATGCGCCCGGCCTCGATCACGAAGGGATGCTTGCCCTTTATTACGACCTGGGCAATGCCTTCGAAGAGGCCGGAGACTCGACTGCCGCGCTGGAAAAATTTACTGAGGTTTACAGTCAGAACATCGATTATCGGGACGTCGCAGAAAAGTTCCGCCATCTCCGGCAGGCTTCCCGCTGACCAGCCTCAAGAGATCGTAGTGACAACCCAGACGAACCCTGAGGCTGCGAAGAGTTCCACGGATGCTCCCTCACAAGAACCTCGTATGAACCGCTGGCTGGCCATCCTTTATGTGGTGATCTGCTTTGAAATGGGGATGTCCCTGTTCATGTTCCCGTGGGTTCCGCTGTGGAGCCAGAATTTTTTTGTGGGACGCTACCCGTGGCTTTATTCGCTCGCGGCGAATTATTATGTTCGCGGCGGCATTTCAGGCCTGGGACTCATTGACGTTTTCCTGGCGTTCCATGAGATCTGGCGGCTTCGCCGGTCGATCGGCCTGGTTCAATGATTGTGCCAGTTGGCCAGCCCATGCCCTTCAAGTTCCATCTCTGTTACATAACTGACCGGCACAGCCTTGCTCCTGCGTTGCCGGGTCCGCATCTCCAGGCTGTCATCAAAGCGGGCGTGGACCTGATTCAGATCCGCGAAAAAGACCTCCCTTGCCGGGAGCTTCTGGATCTTGCGGCGACCGCCGTGGAATTTTCCCGCGCGTCTGATACGCAAATCGTTATCAACGACCGGCTGGATATCGCAATTGCCGCCCGCGCGCACGGCGTTCACCTGGGCGGGCAATCGCTCCCGCCTGGAGTTGTCCGCCAGCACGTTGACAAAGATTTCCTGGTAGGTGTTTCCTGCCATTCCTTTGAAGATGCCGTCCGGGCGGAAACAGGCGGGGCCGATTACATCCTCCTGGGACCCATTTTTGACACTCCTTCCAAGCGTCCCTACGGGCCGCCTCTCGGCCTGAACAGATTGTCAGAAGTTGCAAAGCGGATTAGAATTCCTGTCCTGGCGTTGGGCGGGATCACGGTTGAAAAGGTCAGGCCGTGCCTCGATGCCGGTGCAACGGGCATTGCGGCTATCCGGTTGTTTCAGGAATGCAACTCCGTCGAAGACCGGGTTCGTGAACTCCGCGAAAAGTTTTCCTAAGGGACGGGCCCCGGAATTCCTTTTTTGAAGCCGCCTGTAATTCGCAATCCCGAAAAAATTGCCATAGGGGGAATCGCTCAAATGAAAAGGAACTCAGTTTCCAGGCGGGACTTTCTTGCCGCTTCCGGAGCGTCACTCGCCGCCGGTCTGTCTGCCGCAAAGGCTTCGCCGGAGCAACCGGCGGGCGCTCTGCCAAAGCGGCCCAATCTTGTTTTCTTCATGCCCGACGAGTTGCGAGCGGAGAGCGTAGCCTGCTACGGCAATCCGGTGGTGAAGACGCCCAACATGGACCGCCTGGCGCGCGAGGGTGTTCGCTTCAGCCATTGTTATGTGCAGAACCCCGTGTGCGGCCCGTCGCGCTGCTCGCTGATGACGGGATGGCCGGTCCATGTCCACGGGCATCGCAGCCTCTATTATTTTTTGCGCCCGGACGAGCCCAACCTTTTCCGTTACCTCAAACAGAACGGGTACGATGTGTTCTGGTACGGCAAGAATGACATGCTGGCCAGCCAGAGCTTCACCGCCAGCTTAACGGAGTGGAAATCTTTTCCGGGGGAGGGAAGGCCGCAACCAAGGACGAAAGATCCCTGGCCACTGAACGATCCTCACTACTATTCGTTTCTTTTTGACGAAGGCGGCGACCGTCGTAATTACTCGGACTACGGCAATGTGCAGGCCGCGGTCCGAATACTGGAGAGCGACCAGAAAAATCCTTTCTGCATCTTCCTCGCGCTGACTTCGCCTCATCCGCCTTACACAGCGCCTCAGGGATTCCATAACATGTACGACCCGTCAAGGCTCCCGCCCTTGCGCCCCATCGGACTTCCCGGCAAGCCCAATTTCTATGCAGGCATTCGGAAGTACTATCATCTCGACCCTTTGGGAGAGGATGTCTTCAGAAAAATTCAGGCTGTCTATCTGGGC
>JBJKQZ010000634.1:0-4775 GCA_046704865.1 Terriglobia bacterium | reverse complement strand
ATCCAAGCATCAGCAGCGCGGGTATTCGCAACGTCCAGAAGAAGATCAGCAAAGGAATCAATGTGGTGATTCGCGCGGTTGGAAAGCTGACCAGATACGCCCCCAGTATCCCGGCGATTGCACCGCTGGCTCCAATCGTCGGCACGCGGGAGCCCATGTTGAAAAAGAAATCGACCACCGCGGCCCCAAATCCGCTGACAAAATAAAGCAGCAGAAACTGCCCATGGCCGAACCGGTCCTCAATGCTTCGTCCAAACACGAAGAGGAAGAGCATGTTGCCGATCAGGTGCAGCCAGCCTCCGTGGATGAACATGGACGTGAAAACCGGGACCAGGAACGCAACGGGGTCGGTAACGGTGATAGCTCCATGAATGGTTGTGTAGCGCGCTGGAACCAGCCCGAAAGCAAGAATAAAGCGATTGATCGAATCGCCCAGAGATAATTCATAGGCAAAGACGATCACATTGGCCGTTACAAGCGCGAGGGTTGAATACCAGAAGACCTGCCGCCGAACATTGTCGTTCAAGGGTATGGGAACCATGAGCGATGCATTCTAACCTGTCTCTTATTTTTGCCCAAGCAGAATCAACAAGTGCATCCTCTGTTTATGCTCGTTCGTCGCACACTATGATATCTTCGCTATTGTCTCATTATGCGCCGTTGACCTCGGTTCCGGGCGTTCGATATACTCCAGGCAGCGGGTATTGGAGAAAATTGCTGGTCGAAGCCGCCATCTGAAGCGATGGTCAATCCTCCAGCCTGTTCCCGTTGGCCCGCGCAAGTGCTGATGAAACAAGACCTGTTCATAAAAGAGTTAATAGCCGTTATGGGTCCGGAAGGCGTGCTCTCCAGGCCTGAAGACCTGATGCTTTATGAATACGACGGCCTTTCCGCGCTCAAAACGCCGGAAGCTGTTGTTTTCCCCACCAGCACGGAACAGGTTGTCCAAATGGTCAGGCTGGCTGCCGCTGGCAGCAAGCCCATCATTCCTCGCGGCGCAGGGACTGGGCTGAGCGGCGGTGCGGTTGTTACCGAAGGGGGAATCGTCATCAGCTTTGCGCGGATGAAAAAGATCCTTGAAATCGATCTTGAAAACCAGCGGGCGCGTGTGCAGCCGGGCGTGGTGAACACTGACCTTACACTGGCTGTTGCCGATGCGGGATTTTATTACGCGCCTGATCCCTCCAGCCAGAAGGCTTGTACGATTGGCGGCAACGTGGCGGAAAACTCCGGCGGGCCGCATACGCTCGCCTATGGAGTGACCACCAATCATGTGCTGGGGCTTGAAGTGGTGCTGCCGAACGGCGAAGTGATTCGCACCGGAGGAAAGTGCTGGGACCTTCCGGGCTACGATCTGACGGGCCTGATGGTAGGGTCTGAAGGAACACTGGGCATTGTGACTGAAATTACCGTGCGGCTGATGCGCACTCCTGAAGCCGTTGAAACCATGCTGGCCGTTTACGACCGCGTGCTGGATGCCACCCGCACTGTTGCTTCCATCACCGCGCAAGGTATTACGCCTGCGGCGCTCGAAATGATGGATGGCTTTACGCTGAGGGCCGTGGAACAGGCGACTCACGCCGGTTATCCGATGGATTCTGCGGCCGTCCTGCTGATCGAGGTTGAAGGCTTGCGTGAGGCGGTCATGGAACAGGCGGCGCAGATTGAAATGGTGTGCAACAAGAATCATGTCCGGAGCGTTCGCCGCGCAAAGTCCGCCGAGGAGCGTGCGCTGCTCTGGAAAGGCCGCAAGAATGCGTTTGGAGCGCTGGGTAGAATCAGTCCCAACTATTACGTCCAGGACGGAGTGATTCCGCGGACCAGGCTTCCCGAGATGCTGGAATATATTGAAGAAGTGGGAAGGAAATATAATTTCCAGATAGGAAACATTTTTCATGCCGGCGATGGGAACCTGCATCCGCTCCTGATGTTTGACGCGCGTGACAGCAGCCAGTCGCAACGAGTGGTGAAGGCAGCGCAGGAGATCATGACGCGTTGCGCGGAATTGGGCGGTTCCATCACCGGCGAGCACGGCGTGGGCGTGGAAAAGAATGAACTGATGCCGCTGATCTTTTCAGAAGACGATCTCGAAATTCAGCGGCAGATCAAGAGCCTGATGAATCCCACCGGATCTTTTAATCCCGGCAAAGTTCTGCCTACGGGCAAGATGTGCGGCGAAATTCGCGTCCAGGTTGGCGCCGGGGGCTAATGTGGCGGCACTGGCTGAAGAAATTCGAACGCAGCTTGCCGGCATCGTTGGCCTCGCGGAGGCGACTACCGATCCAATCGTCTGCATGCGTTTGGCCGTCGACGGCAAAATCCCGGGCTGCGTGGTAAGTCCCGAATCTCCGGAACAGGTGGCGCAGATTCTGAAATATGCCACCGAGTATGGCTGGGCGGTTATTGCTTCGGGTGGCGCTACAAGACTCGGGATCGGCAACGCTCCAAAGAAATACGATATTGCTTTGCGCATGGGGAATGTCACCAGGGTCCGTAATTATGAGCCCTCCGATCTGACGGCCGGGGTAGGCGCGGGCATGACGTTGCAGGAGCTTCAAGCCCTTCTGGAACCCGATGGACTCTGGCTTCCGCTCGACCCTTCCGGTGGAAGCCGGACAACAATCGGCGGAATTGTTGCGACGAACGCGACGGGCCCATTGAGACATTTCTATGGAGCGCCTCGGGACATGGTCGTAGGTATGCAGGTGGCAACCCCGGAAGGTAAGTTGATCAGGACAGGCGGGCGAGTAGTGAAGAACGTGGCGGGATATGACCTTGGAAAGCTTCTGATCGGTTCGCATGGCACGCTTGGCGTCATTACTGAAGTGAATCTCAAACTGTTCCCTTTGCTCGCAGAGCGGCAAACTTTTGTGCTCTCCACGGGGACTCTGGGAATTGCCCGTGACTTGCGCAGGAGTATCCTGTCCTCGCCCATTGAACCGCTGCGGATGGTTCTTCTGGATCCGGAAACGGCCAGCGCCGTGCACTCCGGCGTACAGTCTGGAGTGGTGGCGCGAGAACCGCAAATATGGCTGGAGGCAGGCGGATCCCAATCCGTGATAGGCCGGACTTTAAAGGAACTTGATGTCATGGGCCGCGCCGTGGGTGCCAAGGTCCATGAGTTTGAAAGTAGTGGTGCTGAGGATGCCTGGAAGAGAATTTCAGACTTCAGCAACTGGGTAAGCAAGGAATACCCGGGTGCCGCTGTTTTGAAGGGTACTTTGCCGATTGCGGCCTGCGAAGAATTCCTAAGCCTCGCGCAGCAGGAAGCCCTGAGTGAGAAAGCTAGAATGGCAAGTGTCGCACTGCTGGGCACAGGCACTCTTTATCTGGGACTTCTCGATTTGAAAAGCCCTAACCAGACCGCGGGCCTGATCGGCCGCATCCGCAAAGCTGCTGAAAAGGTGGGCGGCGCGTTGTTCGTGATTTCCGCCGCTGCCGGAGTAAAGAGTCAGGTGGATGCGTGGGGCGAGCCGGGAACGGCTTTTGAACTGATGCGAAAGTTGAAAACGGCATGGGACCCCAAGGGAATCCTTGCGCCGGGGCGCTTTGTGGGTTCAATCTGAATAATTGGAACACTATGTCCGAAGAACAGATTTTTCCGGTTCGTTGAGATGATTGAGATTCAGGAAAATACGGTTGCAAAGCCGTCCGCCAGCGGATACGGGCCTGGCGAAGCTCCAGAGTGGGAATATTATTCCAAATGTATCCACTGTGGACTTTGCCTCAACGCCTGTCCCACTTATCGTGAACTCGGGCTTGAGATGGATTCGCCGCGCGGGCGAATTTACCAGATCATCCAGGTGGAGCGCGGCCGGCTGCCGCTGGGAGAAAGTTTTGTCCGGCACATGGATCTGTGTCTCGATTGCCGGGCGTGTGAAACTGCATGCCCATCCGGCGTTGAATACGGGCGGCTGGTGGAGTCGGCCCGGGCGCAGATCAACCGGAATTATGAACGGCCGGGATTTGGCCGGCACGTGCGCAAATTCTTCTTTGATAAGCTGCTCCCGAATCGCAAGAGGCTTGATCGACTTGGGACCTTGCTCTGGATGTTTCAGGCATCCGGACTGGAAACAGTTGTACAGAAATCAGGTATTCTGAAGCTCTTTTCAAAACACCTTGGACGCGTTGCAACCTTGTCTCCGCGAATGGAAAAACCGTTTTTCACCCGGAGGTTGGGAGAACGGGTGATGCCCAGGGGCGAGGTCCGCTACCGCGTAGCGTTTTTTGCGGGCTGCATTGCAAATCTTGCGTTCGCGCGATTGAATGACGCCACAGTCCGTGTGCTGGCGCGCAACGGGTGCGAAGTTGTGATTCCTGAGGCACAGGGTTGCTGCGGCGCGTTGCATGTCCATGCGGGCGCTCGTGACAATGCGAGGGAGCTTGCAAAGCAGAATATTCAGACGTTTCTTGATGGCGGCTTCGACTATTTCATCACCAATGCGGCCGGTTGCGGCTCCGTGCTGAAAGAGTATCCGCTGCTGTTTGAGCATGAAGAGCGCGAATATTATGAGCGCGCCTGCGAATTCAGCTCAAAGGTTCGGGATGTGACGGAATTCCTTGCTGGCATTGAATTTGACCGGAATTTCGGGACGGTCCGCGCTCGAGCCACCTACCAGGATCCCTGCCATCTGGGACACGCACAACACATCCGGAGCGCCCCGCGCCAATTGATGGCGGCAGTCCCCGGACTCGAACTTGTTGAACTGAAGGAATCCGAAGTTTGCTGCGGCAGCGCCGGCATTTATAATGTGGTGCAGAACGAAATGGCCGAG
>JBJKQZ010000633.1:0-3471 GCA_046704865.1 Terriglobia bacterium | reverse complement strand
CTGGCGGACCATCTGGGCCCCCGCTGGGTGCTGACTGCCGGCGTAGTCTGGTGGGGCATCTTCACGTCGCTTACGGCGATGGTGCCCACAGGCATTGGCGCCGCCTTGTTTCTATTTATCGCCGTGCGCTTTATGCTGGGCGCAGGTGAGGCCGTGGTCTATCCCGCTTCCAACAATGTTGTGGCCAACTGGGTGCCCACCCAGGAGCGCGGCATCGCCAACGGCCTGATCTTTGCCGGCGTGGGCGTGGGAGCCGGCATCACGCCGCCGCTGATCACATTTATTCTCACCCATTTTGGTTGGCGCTGGAGCTTCTGGGGCAGCGCTTTGCTCGGCCTTGCGGCCGGCGGCGTCTGGTTCCTGATAGCCCGCGACTCCCCGGAGCGCCATCCCTGGGTATCGAAATCTGAACTCGATCTGATCCGCAAAGGCGTTGACGTCAAACACGCGCAGCATGTTGCCTCAACCCCCTGGCTCAAGATCGCTCGCAGCAAGGAAATTCTTGCCATCACCTTCAGCTATTTCTGCTACGGCTATGTCGCCTATATCTTTTTCACCTGGTTCTTTATTTACCTCACCACGGTCCGCGGTCTCAACCTGAGGTCCGGAGCCAGTTACACCATGCTGCCATTCATTGCCATGGCCGTCTGCTCGCCGCTTGGCGGATTGATCTGCGATGTGGTTACCAAGCGGTTTGGAAAGCGCCTGGGCCGCTGCGGCATTGCAGTGGTGGGGATCGGGTTGGCGGCTGTTTTTATCGTAATCGGCGCCGATGCCGCAAGCCCCCAGGTGGCGAGCATTGTTCTTGCCGGCGGGGCAGGTGCGCTCTACCTCAGCCAGAGTTCATTCTGGTCGGTCAGCGCTGATGTTGCCGGGCCATGGGCGGGAACGGTTTCGGGCGCCATGAACACCGGCGGCCAGCTCGGCGGCGCATTGACAGCGATCATCACTCCGGCCATTGCAGGTCGTTTCGGCTGGAGCGCATCCTTCCTGACCGCCGCCTCGCTTTGCGTGTTGGGGTCCCTGGCCTGGCTGGTGGTAGAGCCTGACCGCAAGATCAGTTCGCCGCAGAATCCGGCCCCATCCAAGCGCTACAATCCAGCCGCCCATCGCGGTGAAGAATACTTGCACGAAGAATAACCAGGGCCGGCCCTAGTGATGCCTGATCTTTGCCAAATAGGGCACAAATCCGTGGGCCCGGGTACGGATCTTGTAGACCGATGTTGTGGCCGTAATGTAGAGCGTGCGATAATCGGCATCGCCCCAGGTCAGATTGGCAGGCTGCTCCGGAACCACAAACGTGCCCAGATGGTTCCCCTCCGGATCCCAGACCCAGATGCCCAAAGGTCCCACGACATAGAGATTTCCCGCGCGGTCAACACGCATGCCGTCCGGAACGCCTTCATGCGGGGCGCCCTTTTCGCTGCCAAACACGCGGCCATTGGCGACTTTGCCGCCCGGCAGAAAATCGTATACGCGGATATCCTTGCTCGCGTCGTCATCCACGTAGAGCTTTTTCCCGTCCGGAGAGAACGCCAGGCCGTTCGGCAGGTCAATGTCTTTGATGAGGAGCTGAACATCGCCCTTCGCGTCAAGCCGGTATACACCTTTGAAGGGAAGTTCCTGCGTCTGCCCTTTGGGAAGGTCAAGCGTGGGGTCCGTAAAGTAAATGGCGCCGTCGGGACCTACCACAGCGTCATTCGGACTATTAAACCTTTTCCCCTGGTAACGGTCTGCAAGAATTTTGTAGTTCCCTTCGGGATCAATCTGAATGATGGCCCGCAGCACGCTCGCGCAATCCAGCAGGTGAAACTCATGGTCGAAGGTACTTCCATCAGGATCGCCCAGTTCAATCAGAGTTTCCCGGTGGCCGTCCGGGTAAACGCGGAAAATCTTGTTGAGAGTTTCATCACTCACGTAGAGAAACCCGTGCGGGTCCCACACGGGACCTTCTGTAAAGCCAAATCCCGTCGCCATGCGTGTAAGCTTGGCATGCCGCCCGATCAGCTTCCAAAACTTCGGTGAATTTGCGCGGAGTTCGAACTTGCGCGGGGCGGCCTGCGCCTTTACCGCCATCGGCACAAGAAACAGTAGAGCCAGTCCAAGGATGAACGATTTCATTGAATATTCCACACCTTTCCGTCTGTCAATTTCAATAGCCAACATGTGCAATAGGTTTCTTTCCAGAACCTGAAATTCCGACCGCTGCTTCCTGCTCCTGCGCCGGTTTTCCGGCAGTATCATTTGGATGCCGCCATGCCCGCATTGCCAGCCGCCGGAGGCCTTTTCGCCGAACCCAGGATCAGATAGGCGGCAAGGTCATCCAGTTGTTTCGGGCTCAGGCGTTTTCCGTAATCGCCGGGCATGATGGATTGCTTTTCACGCGTCATATGGGCGATATCCGACTTCATCAGCAGATTAAACGAGCCGTCCTGGCTGAGCAGGGCAATCGAAAAGTTGTCCTCGGCCCGCACCAGCCCGGAAAATGTCTGCCCGGAACGCGTCACGACACTCACCTGTTGCGACTGCGGCATCGGAACCTTGTTGGGATCCACGACCATCTGGCGGATTTCTCCATCCGTGTGAGTGAGTCCGTATTCTGAAAGGTCAGATCCGATAAAACCACCTTTGCCGTGTATCATGTGGCATTCGGAACAGCGGGCCTCTCCAAAAAAGAGTTTTGCGCCTGCTGCGGGGTCGCCCTTGAGATTGGCAATCCGGTTGGTGCCATGAAGCACGTGAATATAACTGACGATTTCCCCAATCTGCTGATTGGTCAGGAAGTGGAACGAAGGCATTCCCTTGTCCGGGATGCCGCTGCGGATGATCCCGGCAAGCCGCGCGTCCGTGCGGGCCTGCGCCGCCGGCGTGCCTACAATCGCGGGAGCATGTTCGCCGCCGCGCCCGTCCAGTCCGTGGCAAGGAGCACAATGCGCCACAAAGGACCTCTTTGCGTTCCCGGAATCGGCCCCTTGCATGCTCCTGCTGCGAGCCTGCTGGGCAAGTGTGGCACCTGAAATCCAAAGCAGGACGGCCGGCAAGATTGCAAGTCCGGCAATAAGCACGACCAAAAGCCTGGAGGTCCTCGATGATTGAGCCGTTGTGTGAGCCTGCCCGGAGTTTCCAACCCGCGACTCTTTCATGCAGCCCGACTGCTGATCATTGCGCATAGGAAAGAGGAACCGCTCCTTTGCCGAAAGCCTTCCGTTGCCCTTGTGACATTCCCGCGAGGCACCTTTTGAGCTCTCTCTTGAACTGCGCGGAATACCGGGCAGTCTACGGCAAGCTAGTCGCCGGTGTCAATTTGCGAAATGCGCGAGACTTCCCGCCCGTTAAATTGCTGTGTTGTGCACCGCAGGTCCTCATCGGTTTTAACGGCGGAGCTCCATTGCGCCACGGATGGCGAACCGGAGCCATGATATTTACTTGACCCGCCTGCCGCGCCCATGTAATTTAAGCGTAGTCCAGGGG
>JBJKQZ010000632.1:0-5014 GCA_046704865.1 Terriglobia bacterium | reverse complement strand
CGCTTGAGGCCGATCCCTCGCACTCGATCTATCTGGGAAATTATGCCGTCTTCCTCCATACGATCCGGAAGGACTACGATCAGGCGGAGGCCTACTATCGGCGGGCCATTGAGGCCAATCCCGAATATGCCACCAACCTGGGAAATTACGCGGTTTTCCTGCAGACCATCCGCAATGACAACGACCTGGCGGAAGAATACTACCAGCGGGCACTGGCGGCGGATTCCGGGCACGCCATCAGCCTGAAGAATTACGCGGCTTTCCTCAAGAGCGTTCGCGGGGATTCCGAGCGGGCGGAAGAATTTTACCACCGCGCTCTTGTTATTGAGCAAGCAGGGCGCAATTTCTGAGCAGGTCCCGGACCTTCCAAAACCGGAGAATTAAGGCCAACAGCAAATGGGTGCCAACCGTGCTGCACGGAAAATAGCTTGCGTCCGGCTGCGCGGGATGCCAGGTTCAGCAGCGCCGTTTTTCCAGATATTGACCCGGCGAATCCAGAACTCGTTTCAGTTGACGCTCCGGGGGTTTTCGCTTACATTACAGTTTAAAAAAACAGCGTCTTGAAGATTGCTTCATAAGCGCTGCGGGCGGATTCTCGTGCCCGGAAAATTCCTTGTTTGCATTTCTGACGCGAGGGTTCGTGCGCTGGTCATCCTTCCGTAAATCCTTTCTGCTGATTGTCCTGTTTCTGAGCATCCCTGCGCTTGCTCTGGATCCGGTTGCCGCACGGCACGGGATGGTGGTTTCAAGCGATCCGCTGGCCACCGAAGCCGGCGTGGAAATCCTGAAGGCCGGCGGCAACGCGGTGGATGCAGCCGTGGCAGTGGGCTTTGCGCTGGCAGTCACCTTTCCGTTTGCGGGCAACATCGGCGGCGGCGGTTTTATGATGGTCCGCATGGCGGGCGAGCCGCCTGCCATGGTTGACTATCGCGAGGAAGCACCGGGCCGCGCCACACGAGACATGTATCTGGACAAACACGGGCACGTGATCCCCGGAGCTTCCACGGTGGGCGCGCTTTCCGTGGGCGTCCCGGGAACCGTGGCCGGACTTGCCCTGGCTGAGCAGAAATACGGCACGCTGGGCCTGGCCCGGGTGATGGAGCCCGCAATTCGCCTGGCGCAGGACGGCTTTCCTGTAAGCTACTGGCTGAGCCGGTCGCTCAAAAGCCACCAGGAGCTGCTTTCAAAGTTTGCCGCCAGCCGACGAATCTTTCTCCACAGCGGAAATCCCTACCAGCCGGGAGAGATTTTCAAGCAGCCGGAACTGGCGTATACGCTCCAGCAGATTGCACAGCACGGCCCGAACGCGTTTTACCTGGGCCCGGTCGCCAAAGAGATTGTCTCCACCATGCAGGAAGAGAACGGCATTATCACGCAGACGGACCTTTCGGAATATCATGCCAAGGTGCGCCAGCCGCTGGTGGGACACTTCCGCGGAGATGAAATTCTGGCTCCGCCGCCGCCGAGTTCGGGCGGTGTTGCGCTGATTGAAATGTTGAACATCCTTGACCCGCTCGACCTGGGCCCGCCGGACTCCTACCAGTCCATCCACCTGATTGTGGAAGCCATGCGGCGCGCCTATGCCGACCGGGCCGCATACATGGGCGATACGGACTTTGTTTCCGTTCCTGTGGCCGGGCTGACCAGCCTGCAATATGCCGCCAAATTGCGTGAGGAGATCCTGAAATCGAAGCCCGATGCGCCCGTGAAGGCGGGCAACCCTGCTCCCTTTGAAGGGCCAAACACCACGCACTTTTCTGTTGTGGACGCAATGGGCGATGCAGTCTCAAACACCTATACGTTGAACAACGGCTACGGCAGCGGCGTCACAGTGGACAACGCGGGTTTCCTGCTGAACGACGAGATGGACGACTTTACTTCCAAGCCTGGAACTCCCAACATGTACGGCCTGATCCAGAGCGAGGCTAATGCGATTGAGCCGCATAAACGGCCGCTCTCATCCATGACGCCTGTGATCGTGCTGGAAAACAACAAGGTGCGGCTGGTGCTGGGGTCGCCGGGAGGCGGTACCATTATCAATACAGTGCTGCAGGTGTTGCTGAATGTGGTGGCTTATCACATGGACGTGCTGCGGGCCGTTGATGCGCCACGCTTCCACGACCAGTGGAAGCCCGACGAGATAACTCTGGAAAAGTGGGGATTTTCTGCCGATACCCTTGATAAGCTGAAAAAAGCCGGGTATAAGCTCAACGAGACGGACAGCCTGGGCGAATGCGAAGCCATTGAGGTTGATCCGGAAACGGGCTGGCGCTTTGGCGCGGCCGATTCGCGGGGCGCGGGAAAGGCGGCAGGATACTGATGAACTTTGCGCTCTCAACTCACCTGTTTGCGAACGACCGGTTGTCCTCACACATCCTGGATGGAATCCTGAATGCCGGCTTCCGCCAGCTTGAAATCTTTGCGGCACCCCAGCACCTGGACTATCACGACCCCAACCACGTCCGGGACGTGGCGGACTGGTTCCGCGACCACGAGGTAGTGCTCTATTCCCTGCACGCGCCCCTTTACGCTGACAAAGAATGGGGACGCGCCGGCGGGCTGCCAATCTCCCTGGCTTATCTCGAACGAAGGAAACGCATCGAAAGCATGGAGGAGATCAAGCGTGCGATCGAAGTGGCTGACCATCTCCCGTTCCGCTACCTGATTCTCCACCTGGGACTGCCCGGAGAGGAATTCACCATCGACAAATTTGACGCCGCCTTCACCTCGCTCGAGCATTTGAACATCTATGCCAAGGAACGCGGTGTCAGTATGCTGCTGGAAAACATTCCGAATGACCTGACGGCGCCCGAACGACTGATCCGCTTTATGCACTATACCCACATGGGCCTGAAAGTCTGCTTTGACACCGGCCACGCCCACTTGACCTGCGGCGTGGACCACGCCTTTGAGGTGCTGAAGGACCACATCGCCTCCACGCACATCCACGACAACTGGAAAGAAAAAGATGAGCACCTGTTGCCGTTTGGCGGAGGCATTGACTGGGAACAGACCGTGCACGCCCTGCGCAGCCTGAACGGCCAGGTCCCCATCATGTTTGAGCTCCATACCAATGGGGCCACCGAATCCGGCTTTGAAAAACTGCACGAAACTATGAGAAGGATGGAGGACATCCGGTAAGCATGGGAACATCCTCTCCGCCTGTAGTTGAAATCCGCAACATCGGCCAGCACGTCGACCAGGAAGTTACGGTCGAGGGATGGCTTTACAACCTGCGCGAAAGCGGCAAAATCCTTTTCCCCATTTTCCGCGACGGCACAGGCCTGATGCAGGGCGTGGTGGTCAAGAGCGCCGTGCCGCCCGAATTGTTTGAAAAGGCCCGCAAGCTGACCCAGGAATCTTCCCTGCGGGTCACGGGGAAAGTCCGCACGGAACCTCGAGCGCCGGGCGGTTATGAGCTGGGGGTAACGGGCCTTGAAGTGATTCAGCTTGTTCCCGCCGACCAGCCCTACCCCATTACGCCCAAGGAGCATGGCGTCGAATTCCTGATGGACCATCGCCACCTGTGGCTGCGCTCCACTCACCAGCGGGCCATCCTGGGCGTGCGTCACCAGATCATCCGCGCGTGCCGCGACTTTTTCGACGACCGGGGATTTATTCTGGTCGATACGCCCATCCTCACTCCCAGCGCCTGCGAAGGCACCACCACGCTGTTTGAGGTGGATTACTTTGACCAGAAAGCCTTCCTCGCGCAGTCCGGCCAGCTTTATAGTGAAGCCGCCATCATGAGCGTGGGAAAGTCCTACTGCTTTGGTCCCACTTTCCGCGCGGAGAAATCCAAAACGCGCCGCCACCTGATGGAATTCTGGATGGTTGAACCCGAAGTCGCCTTTGCGGGGCTTGATGACGTAATGCAACTGGCAGAAGACCTGGTGGCCAGCGTCATCGCGCGCGTGCTGGAAAAGTGCCGGCCGGAACTGGAAACCCTGGGGCGCGACGTCTCAAAGCTCGAGCGCTGCACGCCGCCCTTCCCGCGAATTTCCTACGACGAAGCCATCAAAATCCTCAAAGAGAAAGGCAGTGAAATCGAGTGGGGCGGAGATTTCGGCGGCACGGATGAAACTTTGCTGGCTGAAAACTTTGACCGCCCGGTGATGGTCCACCGATATCCCAGCCAGGTGAAAGCTTTTTACATGAAGCCTGATCCCGCGCGTCCCGAGCTCGCGCTGTGCGTGGACGTGCTGGCGCCTGAGGGCTATGGCGAAATCATCGGCGGCAGTGAGCGCCTGGCGGACTACGATCTGCTGGTCAAGCGCATGGAAGAATCCAACCTTCCGCGCCAGGCCTTTGAGTGGTATCTCGACCTGCGCCGCTACGGCAGTGTGCCGCACGGCGGCTTCGGCATGGGCATCGAACGCGTTGTGGCCTGGGTCTGCGGCCTGGAACATGTGCGCGAAACCATCCCATTCCCCCGCATGCTCTACCGCCTGACGCCGTAAACGTCACTGGGATACATTCCGGGTGTGCGTCATTCCGATCCCGCAAAGAGGGAGAGGAATCTGCCTCTCGACTGACGGAACACTTCGCCAAGCCTTTTCCCGAAGTCTTCCGCGCCTCGTTTGTGGAGAAAGGCCTTCTGCTGACTCGTGCCACCGGCGGCTTAAGAGCCGCTCCGTGACTTTGCTGCCCATCTATTCATATCTCCAACAAAGAACCCATATCTCACTGATTTGCTGGACGGGCCAGCGCTTTGACATTGGCCAGGACTCGGTCTAAGGTAGAGGCCATCAGTCGGGTGATTTTCCTGAATAAAAGCAAGGGAGGCAGCAACCATGAGCTTTATTGAGTGGATTGTGGTTGGGCTGATTGCGGGTTGGCTTGCTGGAAAAGTGATGAAAGGTGGGGGATACGGGATTTTCATCGACATTGTCCTTGGAATGCTTGGAGGGATCCTCGGCGGGTGGATTTTCACAATTCTTGGCATTTGGCCCGGGGGCGGTATCATCGGAGCGATCATTGTGGCGTTTGTTGGAGCGGTGATCCTGGTTTGGAT
>JBJKQZ010000631.1:0-3148 GCA_046704865.1 Terriglobia bacterium | reverse complement strand
GCCGGACGATGGCTCCTGCGGCGTCCCCGGCATTCGGGTTCCGTGCAGCTATTGTGGAACTGGCGGCGGATGAATGTGACTTCGACCACAGTTTTTGTGGGGAGGCGTCAAGACAGCGATTTTGTGGGGCTCGTGCCGCCGTTGCTGTGGAACAGCGGCTATACGGATTCGGATTTGTCCTGGAGTTATCGATCTGTGGGCCACATGACTTACTTTGGGTCAGTAGACAATGTTTTGAATGAAAAGTACATGCAAGTCCTGGGCTACCCGGCACTGAAGCGGACCTACCGCGCCGGTATTCGCCTGGAATTTTGAGCGGAGGAGATGAAGATGATTAATCTCATTATTGCACTCGCGATTGCAGCAAGGTTTATTCCCGGCGCCGCGAACTTCAGCCCGCTTTATGCCGGACTGCTTTTCGCCGGAGTCTATCTCAAGAAGCGAGACTCGATCTGGTTTCCGATTTTGCTGGTGGCAGGGAGTGACATGCTGGTGAATGCCCTGCTGTACCATATGTCGTTCCAGTGGATGCAGTCACTGAACTGGCTGGCCTTTGCAGCTATCGTGCTGGTGGGTTGGTGGCTGCAGAAGCGCGTGACGGTGCGCAATGTGCTGGTTGCCTCTGTGGCTGGTCCAAGTGTCTTCTTCCTGATCAGCAATTTTGGGGTGTGGCTGTCGGGCGGTTTGTATCCGCCAACTCTTGGCGGGCTTGAATCCTGCTTTGCGGCTGCAATTCCGTTCTATGGGAATTCGCTGATCAGCGGCGTTCTCTTCAGCGGTATTCTCTTCGGAGCTTATGAGTACTATCTCCGCAAAGCTCACAGCCAGGAATTTGCTTCGCGTTAAGGGCGCTGCTCAACTTAAGTTTGCCGGACGCATCAGGCTCCACGTGTGCTCGTGGCACGCTCAACCTTTGCGAAACTTCCTGGCAGGGGTACGGTCCGCGACTCTTCCGGATGCAGAATGCCGGCAAGAATTTCAACCCCTCCGGCCAGGCGCGGACCCGGGCGTGAAAAATATCCCGATCCGTCAACTGCATATATTTTTCCGTCCCGGACCGCCGGCAGTGATTCCCATCCTGCCGGCAGAGTCAATGAGTTAAATTCGTCGAGTGTCTGTTCAAGGTTGTAGCCGCAGGGCATGACCACAATAACTTCCGGACTCGCCTTCAGGACATCATCCCAGCTTGTTTGGAAACCCGGCGTGGCAGCTTTTCCGAGTACGTCCACACCCCCGGCGCAAGCAACCATTTGTGGCACCCAATGCCCGGCTGCAAACGGCGGAGCCAGCCACTCGAGACAGGCAACTCGCGGCCTGGCCGATGAAAGGGCCACAGCTTGGTGCACCCTGGCCAGACGATCTTTCAAATCTTCAACCAGTGTGCCTGCCCGTTGGCTGCGGGACGTGGCCGCGCCGATCTTTTGGATATCATCCCAGATATCCGCAAGCGATTGAGGGCTAAGCGATAGAACTTCCGGCTGGTGCGTCAGTCCTGCCAAAGCAGACGCCAGATCACCGGATGACGCGGCGCAGACATGGCACAAGTCCTGGGTGATGATCAGATCGGGTTGGATTTCCTGGATCGCCGCGCCGTCCACTTCATAGAGGCTTTCTCCACTTGCAACAAATTCACGAACCTGGCGGTCGATCTCCGCGGGGTTTTGGGAATGCCTCAGGCGCGTTCGCACAACAACGCGCTTCTGTCTCGTTTCCGGAGGATAATCGCATTCAAACGTTACTCCGAACACCGAGTCGCCTGCGCCAAGCTCATAGAGCGTTTCTGTAGCGGAGGGGAGAAGCGAGCAGATGCGCATAGCTCACAGTTTAATCGAGGTCACGTGAGTGCGCAAAGACTGATCGATGCGAATTCAATCCACACGCGCCGTTCATCCCGTGATCCTGTGTACCTTGAGGATATTGGTGCTTCCTCGTCTTGCGATGGGATTGCCGGCGATGACTGCAATGAATTCTCCCTGATTGACTACTCCCATCTCACGCAGGCGGCGCGCGGCGGCTTCAACCATTCTGTCGGTAGACTGCAGTCTCTTCATATGAACCGGAGATACGCCCCAGTACAGGGCCGTGCGCCTCAATACGTTGTCAAAAGGTGAAAATGCAAAGACAGGGACCCTGGGCCGGTACTTGGAAATCAATCGGGCGCTCGATCCGGACTGCGTAAAAACAGCCACCGCTTTGAGATGCAACTCGGAGGTCATGTGGGCTACGGTCTCGCAAATAGCCTCAGGAACATCCAGGGCTTCCGCGCGGTCCCATCCATCTCTGGAGGCCGTTGAGCGCTGAGCCCCTTCTGTGACGGAAATGATGCGTGCCATCATTTCTACCGCCCTCACCGGATAGTGGCCGGTGGCGGTTTCACCGGAAAGCATTAGAGCATCCGTCCCGTCGATAACGGCATTGGCCACATCAGAGGCCTCAGCCCGCGTTGGCCGCGGGTGGACCGTCATGGACTCAAGCATTTGAGTTGCGGTAATCACGGGCACCCTCATTGCAGAAGCCCGATTTATGATTTGCTTCTGAATTGCCGGCACCATTTCCGGCGGCAGTTCGACTCCCAGGTCACCGCGTGCGACCATGACGGCATCGGTGGCTCGCAGGATGTCATCCAGGTGATCGATGGCCTCCGGCTTTTCAAGCTTGGCGACTACGGGGATTGACCGCTCGGCGCGTGCAAGAATGCGCTTGAGCGCCAGGACGTCATCAGCGCGGCGGACGAAAGAAAGTGCAATGTAATCGACCCGGTGCTGAATGCCAAACTCCAGATCTTCACGATCTTTTTTGGTGAGAGCTGAAATTCTTAGCGCGACGCCAGGGAGGTTTATGCCCTGGTGCTCTCCCAATTCGCCGCCGTTCACCACGCGGCATCGCACTTCAGTTCCCTTAACTTCCTCCACCCTCAACTCGATCAGTCCGTCCGAAAGCAGTATGCTGTTGCCCGGATTTACCTCATGGGGAAGGCGCTGGAATGTCGTCGAAATGTAGCGGTCGTTGCTTGGGACGGGCCTGGTGGTGATGGTTACCGTTGCGCCCTCCCGAAGCTCGACTCGCTTGCCGGCTTCAAGAGCACCGGTTCGGATCTTTGGCCCCTGGAGGTCCTGCATGATGGCAACAGCCTTCCCGCACATTGCTG
>JBJKQZ010000630.1:0-4936 GCA_046704865.1 Terriglobia bacterium | reverse complement strand
GGAAACCGCTACGACATCCTGAGAACTCCGGTGGGAGAATACAATCCGGAGACGGGGAATCTTTCAACGCCCGGCAACGTTGAACTGGTGCTGAACGCCTCGCCGAGCCAGGTGAAGGAATTAGCTTCGCAGCCCGGAGACCCCATCAATCAAAAGCCCACCGATGCTGACAGCGCACATCCGCCTGTTTATATCAGGACCTCAAAAGTAACGTCGCACGATCACGGGACGCAGCTTGAGAGCACGACTCCGTTGCGCTTCCGCCTGGGTGATGTTTCCGGATCTGCGCGTGGACTCTCATACGGTACGGACAAAGGCGATATAACATTGAAGCAGGATGTTCAGGCCGTTCTTGAACCCGGCAAGGGGCCGCATGCAGGTGCGCCTATCCAGGTTTCGGCCAGCCGTCTCCGTTACGCCGGTCCAGCCGAAGGAATCCAACTGTGGGGTCCGGTCAGGAGCCGACAGGGCAATCGGACAATGGAGGCAAACCAGGGCTCGATTTCGCTGAATGTGAACAATCGCATTACAGGAGTCTTGTTGAAAGGCAACGCGCGTGCGTTGGATAACTCGCCAAAGGGCCAACTGAAACTGCAATCTGACCTGATGCGTGGGCATCTTGATCCAATGACCAATCGTCTGAGCAAGCTGGAGGCGGTGGGGCATGTGAAGGGAGAATCCACACAGCGCGGCGCGCTCACCAAAATCGAGGCGCGTGAAGTGGTTCTGAACTTTAACCCTGCCACCCACGTTCCTGCTGATGGTGCGGCCACGGGGAAGGTTCACCTGACAATCACTCAGACGAAGAATGCGGAGGATTCTCATTCAGGATCCACACTTGGCGGCAAGATTACGAAGGAAGACCTGACAACTGAAAAGACCCAGTTCGCTTTTCGACCGAACGGGAAAAACCTTAAAAAAGCTGACACGGCTGGACCGGGAACGCTGATCCTCTATCCCGCCAGTGCCAAGGCCGGGGAACGTACGGTAACGGCAGGCAGGTTCACCATGGCGTTTGATTCCGCGAGCCATCTGGAATCGCTGCACGGGACAGGTGGGACCCGGGTTGTCTTTGCGCCGCCTGCTGATTCCCGGAATCCGACGCCGGCGATCTCAACTGCAAAAGAGATGCTGGCCACCTTTGATCCAGCCACGGAACTAGTTCAATCGGTTGAACAGGCCGGGGATTTCCGATTCCGCAATGGGGACATTGAGGCGAAGAGCGAAAAAGCCCATGACGTGACTCGCGATCAGAAACTGGTGCTCACCGGGAGTCCGGAAGTGTGGGACCCCAGCACGAGGGCCCACGCGGACCAGATTGTGATTCTCCTCGACTCGGACACGGCAGAAGGCATCGGTGGTGTGCATGCCATTCAAACTGATCCTAAAGATCCATCAGCCCCTCCCACCAATGTGGTTGCGCAACGCATGATCGCTGACCGCCGCAGTCAGGCAGTCCATTACGAAGGCCACGTTCGCGCCTGGCGCGGGACGGACGTCGTGGAGTCACAGACTCTCGATGTCTACAAGAATCAGCGCCGGGTCAGTACCAACTCACGGGTCATGACCTCTCACTTGCAGCCCGCACCGTCCGGGAATAAAGGAGAGAAAGCTGGCCAGTCCGGAAGCAGCCCCCTGACCATCAGGGCGGACAGGCTGGACTATTTTGATGCTGGCCAGAAGGCGCAATACACCGGCAATGTTGAGTTGGACTCGCAGGACACCAGGATTGAGTCGGACCGTCTGGACGTCTATTTTTCATCTGACAAAAAGCAGGCGGACTCCGAGGTTGAGCGTGCTGTGGCGGAGGGACATGTAAAGATTGTGCAGCCTATGCGATATGCTAAGGGTGAGCACGCTGTATATGACGCGCAGGCCGGAAAAGTTGTAATGACCGGAGGACCGCCGACAGTTTTCGACACGGAAAAGGGATCGATGACCGGGCAACGTTTGACTTTCTATATTCACGATGATAGGTTGCTCGTTGATGGAAGCGCTAATTCCCCGGCCGTTTCCAAACACCGTGTCGCGCAGTGAGCGACGATGCATATTCTCTCCACTCTAGATCTGACAAAGGCATACAAAGGCCGCAAGGTTGTTGATAACATCAGCCTGACAATTGCTCAAGGCGAGGTCGTAGGGCTGTTGGGCCCGAACGGGGCAGGCAAGACAACATCCTTTTACATTATTGTCGGGCTGGTCAGTCCGGATTCCGGCCAGGTGGTCCTGGATGACACGGACATTACCGGCTATCCCATGTATCTGAGAGCGAGGAGCGGAATCAGCTACCTGCCGCAGGAGCCGTCGATCTTTCGCAAACTGACGGTGGAAGAGAATATTCTGGCGGTGCTTGAAACCCTCCCGCTGACGGCACATCAACGCCGTGAGCGGCTTGAAGAATTGCTTGAAGAACTTGGTTTGCAGCAGGTTAGAAGAAGCCATGGGTATTTGCTCTCTGGCGGAGAAAGACGTCGGGTGGAAATTGCACGTTCCCTCGTCATCTCCCCATCGTTTATACTTCTTGATGAGCCGTTTTCCGGGATTGACCCTTTAACCGTGCTGGACATCCAGGAGATTATTGTCAGGTTAAAGGAAAGCGGCATTGGGGTATTGGTCACAGACCACAACGTACGCGAGACGCTTCGAGTGACGGACCGCGCGTACATCATAAACAACGGCCGCATTTTCCGTACCGGCTCTCCGGAAGAACTCGGGAATGACGCGGAAGTCAAAAGAATATATCTGGGAGACAACTTTAAGTTGGTAGTTTAATGGGTGGAACGCAACCTAGAATCGGTCTGAACCTCAAGGTGGCGCAGAAGCAGATCCTGACGCCCGGCCTTGTCCAGATGGTCAGCGTGCTGGCACTGAACAGGCTGGAACTGCGCGAGATGATCAATGAGGAGATGATCGCCAATCCCGTCCTTGAAGAGGTTCCGGAGGAAGCTCCCACGATCGAGGAGGTTTCCCAGAAAATTGACGCCAATGGGACTGGGGAAACCCTTCCTGATGAAAATCACGCCGAAAACGGCAATCGAGATTCATTCGAAGAAATCGACTTTGGTTCATTTTTCCAGGATTATCTTGATCCCGGATTCAAAGCCCCGGCAGGCGAAGTTTACGAAAAGGCGTCATTTGAGAATTTCCTTTCGCAGCCATCTTCCCTGACGGATCACCTGGAATGGCAGTTGAGCCTTTCCAAGTGTCCTGAAGCAGTGCGCGACGCCGCAGAGTCTATCATTGGCAACTTGAACGAAGACGGATATCTATCCACCACTGTGGAAGAGATTGCCCGGACCGGCGAACACGAGCCTGCCGATGTGGAATCCGCTCTGACCATCGTTCAGGAATTCGATCCCCTCGGTGTTGCTGCCAGGGACGTTCGCGAGTGCCTGCTGATTCAGCTCCGCACGATGGCTCCAGAGAGTACCCTTGCGGCGCAAATCGTTTCTGATCATCTGAAGCTGCTCCAGAACAAGCATTACCGCGAGATTGCTCGCGCTCTTGACCGTCCTGTTCCGGCTGTGGAGAGGGCTATTGAGATTATCCGAAAGCTCGACCCGCGGCCCGGGCAGCGCTACAACAAGACGCAGCCCCAGTTGATTGAGCCGGACGTTTATATTGTAAAAACGAGCAATGGCTACGAGGTTCGCCTGAATGAGGATGGATTGCCTCAACTGCGCCTCAGTCGGCACTACCGGCGGCTTCTTTCCGATGGGGAGGCCACGCGCGAGGTGCGGAGCTACGTCAAGGAACGCTGCAATTCCGCCCTGCAACTTATTAAGAACATCGAGCAGCGCAAGCATACGATTGTGCGCGTGTGCGAGTCCATCATCCGGCGCCAAGTGGAATTTCTCGAAAAGGGGATCGATTTCCTGCGTCCGATGATGATCAAAGAAGTGGCTGAGGAAGTCGGAGTTCACCCCTCCACGGTCAGCCGGGCAGTGGCCAACAAGTACGCGCACACGCCGCAAGGTGTTTACGAGCTTCGCTATTTCTTTTCAGAATCTGTTCAGGGGCCGCGGGGAGGCAATACCTCTTTGATTCGGCTGAAGCGCATCGTGAAGAAAATGATTGAAGAGGAGGATTCTTCCCATCCTCTTACAGACGAAGCCATCATGCAACATCTGCACGAACAGGGTTTCAATGTGACCCGCCGCACAGTCGCCAAATACCGCGAGGACATGAAGATCCCCAGCACACACCAGCGCCGAGTTAAGGGATGAACAATCCTGCTGCATCGCCAATTCGAAATAGGGTCAAAGGAGGTGCTGTTATGGATGTTGATTTCACGGGACGTCAGGTGAATGTTACTTCAGGGCTAAGACAATACACTCAGAAGCGGCTGAGAAAGCTGGAAAAGCTCCTCCCCGGCCAACCCAAGCTCCATGTGATTCTGACCGCAGAGAAGCGCTGCCGGTCGGCCGAAATCACGGCCACCTTTCCTGATCAGACGCTTGTCAGTGCAATGGAAGCAGAAGATACCCGCAGCGCCATCAAGGGTGCGCTTGACAAGCTGGAGCGGCAGGCTTTGCGCCGCCTTGAGAAAAGGCGCACCAGGAAGCGCCGCCCAAAACCCACTGCCAATATTACGCTCAATGTTTTCCAGAGCAGCCGGATCGGCCATGAGGAACGCGTCACAATTGAAACAGAGAGGCTCCCGGTAAAGCCCATGACGCTCGAAGAGGCAATCGAGTCCCTGGGCGCGGTCGAGAGCGGAGTGGTCGTCTTCCGCAACGCCGAGAGTGAGCGCGTGAATGTTGTTTATCTTCGGCCCGACGGTAAACTTGGCCTGATAGAACCAGAAGCATAAGGCCCGGAACAGCAAAGCAGAAGAAACAACCGGGCTGACCCGGGCCCGGTTCTCTTTGTTCAACTCAGGCCCGATTCGCCTTCGGGTCTGGACGGAGCCCATGAAAAAGGCCCATGCCAGGAC
>JBJKQZ010000629.1:0-4221 GCA_046704865.1 Terriglobia bacterium | reverse complement strand
CCCTTCAGCTCCACCTGCTGCGGCGCGGGGATCACGGTATACCCGCGGCTAAAAAGCGGTGATGACGTCGAGCCTGAACACACAATGGGAATGGACAACATTGACAAGAGAAGAAGGATGATTTCCCGACCCAATGGTTTGTGACAAAGCATGTCGTCAATTACCTCCTGATGCCGATCCACTGTAAAGTTCGGTTCGCGCTGATCTCGGTACAGCATTTTTTGAAACAGAGGTCGCGGTTGACTCCCTGACTGTAGAGAGTAGCTGTATCCTGCCAGTCAAATTTTCCCTCACGTACGGGAAGGTTGTGGGCAGCCGCGTACCGATTTCTCACATCCTGCACTTGATCAACCCACTTGCCGAAGGGCAATGAAAATTCCCGGTCAATAAGGTACAGGAGACCGGTCTGACTTCGGCGGGCTGTGTCGCTGGTTGCAACCGACACAAAGTCCTGCGGCTCCCGCGCCACGTGGCGTCCGTTGGCATCTCTCACGCGAGGGTAAATGCTCTTGTACCAGATTTGCGTTGCATCCTTCAGGACCTGATTGCGATGGTCCCGGATCAAATATGCAGTGTTCAGAGCCTGATCAAGCGCCTTGACAGCATCCGCGTAGTGCAGTTTGCCAGCCTCGTTCTGCGCAGATTCAAGATCGTTGCTGATGTCTTGCAGCCCCAACATGAACTTCAAGTTCTGGCGGCAGATTTCTGTCAATGAAAGATAAACCTCAAGGTTGTATCGATTGAACTGAACTGAAGGCAGATTACTGTACAGCAGGGTCATCAATTGATCATTTTCGCCGAGAAATTTCCAGGCCAGGTCTATGCGCCGCGCATTCTCCTGGCCCCAGTCAACTCGGAGATGCAGATAATCCGCGGAGGGCACGGACGGAAGCGGCAGCGTTTCTATGTGAGGTACGAACGGCCCGATGCCGTATGAGTATCCAAATATCAAAGGCAGCTCAGCTGAGGGCTTGCTATCCCAACTGGTGGCAAAAAATTGGGCCTGTGTGCTCAACAACTGATAGAGGCGACCCATCTGTGTTGAACCCGACCCGTAAAACAGACGATAGAAATCGTGCTCCAGTTCCTGGGGAGCTGGCGAGCCTGGGTGCCATGCGGCTGATGCCCCAACCGCATATCCCAGCCAATATGTTTCCGGGTGCGGCCCCAGATCACCCCAGGCATAAATATCCACACCAATCAAATCTGCTTCCTGCCGCCCCGATGTAAAGGAAATCTCGTCAAAGACCTGTGTGGCTTGCCCCTCGTTTACCTGGTGGGGATGCAATTGATCTTTTGGTGACAGCACGAAATAGCTGGGGAACAGTGGCTGGTCTGGAAGCGAGTTGGTGTAAATCATCTGTTGGATGCCGTGGGCGCGAAATGCTTTGTTGTACGCCGTACTGTAAATCTCCCCATTGATCAACCAGGATGGCAGTAGCGGAATATCTTCGGCCTGGAGAGGGTCCTCTCCCCAAAAGATCACTTTGCGACCCCGATCGTGGAGGTAGGTGGCTGTCTTTTTTGTGAAATCAGCGAGAAGTTTGCTGGGGCTTCCAAGCTGCTTCGCTGCCTCTGCGGAGTGGCACTGGTTGTTGTCCGCCTTGCCAATAAACCAGGCCTCATCCGTGGAAAGATGAAAATACCGGACCCCTTTGTTGGCATTCATCAAATCCTGGAACATACCTTCCAGAAGTTTGTAGGTATCCGGATTGCTGGAACACATCTGGAAAGCGCTTTCTGGAAACTCTCGAAGCTTCTTGTACTCCTGGTGTTCCAGAATCCAGTTCACATGCGCAGGCCCGTCCACGTATGGAATTAACTGTACGTGATAGTGCAATCCGTAGTCTGTTAATTCCTGAAGCTGAGCGGGAGAAAGCGCGTACGGGTCAACCAGCGCAGGCGCACTGGCATATTCAAAATGACCATTCAACCGGAGTGCAAAGGCGTTACATCTGAAAAACGCCGCGCGGCGGATGGCCTGTTTCAGGACGTCAAAATGGTCCATGTGCATCTGCTCATCCCAGAAAATTTCGCGCAGTTGCACATCGGGCCAGTCTGTTATGGTTGCTTCCGGAAGCCAGAACTTCCCATTTGACCGCTTCACCAACTGGACCACCGTTTCAACCCCGTAGAACAACCCAGTCGGTGCATTCGCCGTAATCCGTATCCCGCTGCCCGAAAGTTCCAGCCTGTAGGCCTGAGTTTCAAGCGCCGCCCTGTTCTTGTCCGCCGCCTCGCCGATCTTGACCGATCCCGGCTGCAGGGCAAGCTCAATCGCTTTGCCCCGCCCCCGCGTCTCGAGCGTGATTCCGTCGCGTGACTCCAGGCCTTCTTTCAGGCTCTCAACCGCCACATCCTCGGACTTTACACCCGCTCCCAGTTCCAGCCTCCACCCGCTGCCGAATTCAAAATCCCCGCCCTTCAGTTCCACCTGCTGCGGTGCAGGGATCACGGTATAACCGCGCGAGTAGAGTTTGGATGGACTGGCTCCGCGAAGCAGTTGAGAAAATCCGGCAATCAATACCAGCAGGAACCCCAACTTCAAGACTCTCGTGGTCATTCAGATGAACCTCCTGATAGGACACAACCAGGCAGGCCGTGCAAGCCTGCGGGCAATTCCAGCGACCAAGATTCTCAATGCCCGAGAGTCTTGTAGTTTTCCCAGTTCAGCTTGTCATTGCGGGCCGGAAGGCCGTAACCCTTCGCGTACTGGTTCCGCGCCGCTTCCACCTCGTCATACCATTGCCCCAGCGGCAGCAGCAGTTCGCGATTGATCAGATAACCCAGGTCTACGGTGCGCATCGGCAGATGATCCTTTACATCGTCAACCCCGTCCAGATACTTACGCCCGTTTGCTTCCGCAACCCGAGGGTACCAGCCCTTGTCCCAAATTTGGACAGCATCCGCATAGGCCGCGTTCCTTTGGTCTCGGATCTCCTGCGCAAGGTCGAGCGCCTGGTCTACATCTCCTACGGCCTCCTCGGTTTGAGCCTTTGCGGCGGCTTCTTTAGCTGAATCAAGGAGTGTGTTGATTTGTTGCAACTCCATCAGCATTTCCAGATTCTGCCGGTACAGTTGTGCTATCGAAACATAAATCTCGAGGTTGTAGTGATTGAATTGCGCAGACTGAAGGTTCCTGTTCAGGAGGTCCATCAACGTATCGCTCTGAGAGAAGAACGAGGAAGCCAGCTGCAATCTCCTGGCATTCAACTTTGCCCATCCGGGATCTCTGTTGAAGAGATCGCCCGAAGGCGGGGGCGGCAGTGGCAAGGTCTGGTCATCGGCAGGCATCCGTGGTTTGTAGATAACCGGTGCGTAGTCACCCCAAATCCCCTTGCGCGCGTTTGAGGCAACCACGTTCCAACTGTCCTTGTAAAACTGGCCCTGCTCGCTCATCATCTGGTAGAGCCATCCCATATTGTCTGTGCCTTGTCCGTAGAACAATCGGTAAAATGAAGACATCAGTTCCTTTGGGCTCTCTGCGCCTGGATGCCACGCCGGTGCCGTACCGGTGGCATATCCCAGCCACATGGTCTCAGGATGCAAACCAACGTCGCCCCAACCGCAAACGATGGCCCCCATGACATCTGCATACTGGCGATCCGGCGCGTAGGAGATCAGGTTATACATTTCCCGAATCACCCCTGGTCCCGGGGGGACGGGTTCGTAAGCTCCGCCGGACGAATTCGGGAGCACTTCCGATGCCGGTCGGACATAATAACTGGGGAACAGCATCTCTTTCCATCCGACGGTGGACGTGAAAATCATCTGCTTAATGCCGTGCGCCCTGAAGGCTTCATCGAACTTCTTGCCGTAAATCTCGCCGTTTATCAGGTAGGAAGGAAGTGAAGGAATGTCGCCCGGTACCAATGGAAATTCTCCCCAGAAAACTACCTTTCTTCCCCGCTGGTGCAGATAATCTGCCGTCTTGGTTACAAATTCGGCCAGCAGCTTCCCGCGGCTCCCAAGTTCATCAGCACGCTTTTTGGACTGACACTGCGCATTGTCCGCCATTCCCACAAAGTAGGGCTCATCCGTAGAGAGATAGAAGTATTTCACGCCTTTGTTGGCGTCCAGCAGGTCCTGGTACATCCCTTCCAGCAGCTTGTATGAATCCGGGTTCGTCGTGCACAACTCATAGTTGCTGTCCGCATATTCCCGCAGCTTCGCATACTCCGGATGCTTCAGGATGAACGCTATGTGCGCCGGCCCGTCCAG
>JBJKQZ010000628.1:0-12526 GCA_046704865.1 Terriglobia bacterium | reverse complement strand
CCCGGCCGCCTTCGATTCCTCTTGAGAAGTACGCGTACAACGAAACCCGATATACGATGCTCGTGAAGTCGCGGCCGGAGGTTGCAACACAGGCCCTGAAGCTTGCGCAAGATGACGTTCGGGCGCGTTGGGAGCTCTATGAAAAATGGGCGGCATCACCCACAACCGAAGTTCCCAAGGAAGTGAAAAAATGACAGATCTCAGCACCACTTACCTCGGATGCGAACTGAAGAGTCCGCTTGTCGCCTCAGCCTCGCCTCTATCTGAGGATATCGATAATATCCGCGCGATGGAGGATGCCGGGGCCGGCGCAGTGGTCCTGCACTCACTTTTTGAGGAACAAATCATCAGAGAGAACGAGGATTTGCACCGCGGCCTGTCTGCAGGTACGGAGAGTTTTGCTGAGTCCCTGAGCTACCTGCCGGAAGTTACGGAGTACAAGCACGGCCCGGACTTTGGCCTGCCCAGCGGGTCTCCGGATATGACGCTTTACAACCGGGGGCCAGAGGGTTATCTGGAGCACGTTCGCCGTGCATCCGAGGCGGTCAGCATTCCCGTGATCGCAAGTCTGAATGCCACTTCGCCCGGAGGCTGGGTAAAGCACGCACGTAGAATTGAGCAGGCAGGAGCTTCGGCCCTCGAACTGAACATTTATTTCCTGCCCGCGGATCCGGACGTATCCGGTGTTGAAATCGAAAAGACCTACTATGAATTGATCAGGCAGGTCAAAAACACAATTCACATTCCGGTAGCGGTGAAACTGGGGCCTTACTTCAGCGCCATGGCCAATTTTGCGAGGGAACTCGACAAAGCCGGGGCTGATGCGCTAGTGCTTTTCAACCGTTTTTACCAGCCCGACTTTGACATCGAGAACCTTGAAGTGGTTCCGACTGTAGCCTTGAGCACGTCTCAGGAACTTCTGTTGCGGTTGCACTGGGTTGCCATTCTTTACGGCCATGTCCGCTCAGATTTGGCGATTACAGGCGGAGTGCATTCGGCGGAGGACGTGCTGAAGTCAATGATGGCAGGCGCCCGCGTTGCGATGATGACTTCCGCGCTGTTGCGAAACGGGATTGGTTATCTGGTGCGAATCCGGGAGGATTTGATTCGCTGGATGGTAGAGCACGAGTACGAGTCAGTGCGCCAGATGCAAGGCAGCCTGGCCCTGCGATCGGTTCCGAATCCGGCTGCTTTTGAGCGGGCGAATTATATGCGCGTTCTAGGCTCTTACAGGCTGCGCTCGTTTGGACCCTGGCGGATGGGAATGACGAATGGAGAATGAAAGCTTAAGTGCGATCCGCAATATCCTGTTCTTGTGCAATTGGATGCGATGAGCTCAGGACGTGAAGTGTTGGAAAGGAATTTGAAGGGGAGGTGGCCAGCCATGCGTACCTTTTATGCGTTCGTCATTAGTCTCTTTCTCCTGGTTCCCGGAATTTCCTGGGGGCAGGAAAAACAAACCCAGCAGGGAAGCCAGCAAACGAATACAACAGCACCTGCAGCAGAAGCACCCGCAGCGCCGACGGTGCCGCACCAGTTTGTGATTACGCCGGAAGAGAAGGCTGTTAAGAACCCGGCGAAATTCACTGAAGAATCGGTGACAAAGGGAAAGAGCCTCTACGTGACGCAATGCGCCATGTGCCACGGGAAAGCCGGCGACGGAAAAGGCGATCTTGCAGAGGTGATGCACGTCAGCCCTCCGGACTTTACCAAACCGGAAGTTCTGTCCAAACGGACAGACGGAGAGTTGTTTGCCATTATCAATAAAGGGTCACCGTCGATGCCGGGAGAGGCCAAGAGGCTTAAGGCATTTCAGACCTGGGATATTATAAATTTCCTGCGGACATTGGAAGGCAAAGTTCCTGAAAAAGCCGCCGGGACAGAGGGGAAAGCGGCACATCCATAGATGTACTCCAGAACCGCGCAATTGCAGCACTTTTACAGTTAAAGCCAATACGGGACCGCCTGCCCCGCGTCACTTATAAAGCGGAGTATTACGGCCTTTGGTGTGAACAATGACGAAATTGCGTTGGAGGTTCTGGATATGCTCAGCCTTTCACTCTGGAAAAAGCTGGGGCTGGCTTGTGCTCTGATGTTTGCATCCTCAGCACTGCTGTGGGCGCAATTGCCATCACAAGTTCCTGTCCCCAAAGACAACCCTCAAACTTCTGCCAAAATTGAACTGGGAAAGCAACTCTATTTTGATCCCCGGATTTCTATTACGGGGACCGTTTCCTGCAACTCCTGCCATAACATTATGACGAACGGGACCGACAACCGGCCTGTTTCCGCTGGTGCGCATGGGGAGCTCGGGACCCGGAACGCCCCCACTGTTTTCAACGCGGCGTTCCGCAGCGTTCAGTTCTGGGACGGACGAGCTGCGAGCCTGGAAGAACAGGCAAAAGGTCCCCCGACAAATCCGATCGAAATGGGAATGCCGAATGCTGCTGCGATTGTGGACCGAATACAGGCTATTCCGGGCTATCGCCAGGAGTTCGCAGAAGTGTTTGGCGGCAGCCAGCCGGTGACATATGATCATATTGCCCAAGCCATTGCCAGCTTTGAACGAACGCTCGTCACTCCCGGAAGCCCCTATGATCGCTATATGGAGGGGGATAAGGAAGCCTTAAGTGCAGACGCACAACGCGGGCTTAAACTGATGGATTCAGTCGGCTGCAATAGTTGCCACAGCGGACCAATGTTCAACGGACCCGAGCAGCAGATGGGGACGGGTTTCTTCCTGAAGTTTCCCCTTAATGCCGACGAAGAGTATGTTAAGAAATACAGCCTGACGGCAGACCAGGGCCGATATGAGGTAACGCGCCAGGAACCCGACCAGCACATGTTTGTGGTGCCCTCCCTCCGAAACGTCCAGGTGACGGCACCTTACTTCCATAACGGGTCAGTGAAAAATCTTGATGAGGCGGTCAGGGTGATGGCAAAGACGCAGCTGAACCAATCGCTCACGGGAAGTCAGGTCCAGGATATTGTGGCATTCCTTGACAGCCTGACAGGCCAGCTCCCTCACATTACAATGCCGCATCTGCCGGAAACGCCAAATAGCACAGTGCTGGAAAGGTGAATACCGCAACTGCTCTGCAAACATCCAGCCGCGGTGTTGGAAACGGACGCTGTGTTGCGGACCTGATCAGCCTATTTTCCTCATCACCCGCGGTGTGAGCCACCAGACAAGTTTTCCTGGAGGGCGGGGTGGAAATTTTTCAAAATCAATCCGGCAGCATCCGCCCTTTTTGAATTGGAAGTTGGCTCGGGCGTTACCGATCAGTCTCGCTACGCCGTCACTTAGATCGGGCTCATGCCCAACCAGCAGAACGCTGCGGTGGTCTTCACGTTTGCCGAGCGAAGTCATCAGCGTCTGAATAGACCCTCCCGGCTTCAAGTGCTCGGAGAGTTCGACAGTAATGCCGGGACTAAGAACTTCTGCGACGATTTTCGCTGTCTCCGAAGCCCGCACCAGTGGACTGCTGATGACAGTGTCCACGCACAGTCCAAGACGGAATAACCCTTTTGCGATGTCCTTCAACTTTTTCTGGCCTTCAGGAGTCAGGGGACGCTTGCTGTCGTCAGGGAAATTGGGGTCGCCGCGCGCAACCGCAATTCCGTGCCGCATTACATAAAGTTGATACCCCTGAATTTCTTTGTTTCCGGAGACATGATTAAGAGGAGGCATGGTTTCCTTTTTAAGCCGCCATAGAATTTCGGCGTCGCGTTTCAGGGAGTTGAACTTCCAGGTCCTATACACCACAGCCGTTCAAATTCCTGCTCATACGATTGAACAAGCGCGGCATCCCTGAGAATCAGCATGTGATCGAAGTTTCGCTCTTCCGATTCAATCGTCCAATTATAACTTCCGGTAAGGACGATGTCGTTGTCAATAACGACGAACTTGTGGTGCAATTTCGAACCCTCTTCAGTTCGTCCAGAAATTGCGTGGAAGGCGAGGTCGTTCTCGGCAAGGAGTTCACGTGTGACGGCTGTCTGCTGATACTTTTTCTGGTCAACCAGCAGGCGCACTTGACGTCCGCGATTTTGCGCTTGCCCCAGGGCACGGATCAGCCGTGGATTTGTGATCCGGTACATCGCGGCATCCACCCGGATGCGGGCATTCAGCAGAAGTCTTTCAATTGTGCTGGCTATGGAGCACTGCGAGGAGAATAGCGGCTGGCTTGATTCCGGCATAGATTTCTATTGTATTTTGTGTGTGTGGCTGATTCAAGGACGTCCGCAGGATTGGAGCACCCTAGTCCAGATCACGTGGGAGGATCATTCAGGAGTCGCTCAGGCTTAAGTGTTGATTTGCTCCAAAAGATCCATGCTCCGCAGCCCGGGCATTTTGTCTTGTAGTTGCCAGGTTTATTCTCGTCATCCAAATTTGCAAGCAGAAGGTGAATGTCCGCCATGAAACCAGTTCTTACGGGTTTCCCGCAATCCGGGCATATTAATGCAATTCTTTCAATTTCTGCCATATGACGATTAGAAGCGCATCCTTTGATTGGGAAATTCTACCGACTACGATCATTACAGTGTGTCAAATTATGACAGCTATGGAGCACTGACTTCGAGTGATTTGCTCACGATCGGGTAGGTCCCGATAAATCAATTTCAACTACGGCGAAGGAGATAATAGCAGCGAGTTTCACGAGGCGGCTTTTCCTGTGCAAGAAAGCTGTCTACATGATAGCCCTCGGATAGGTAATGCTGAAAAATCTCGCGTGTTTGAAGCCTCCAGCGTTTCGCGAGCGCCACCGCATCCGACCGCATGAGGTCTGTATTAGCGGGAATCTCAACCAGGAGCCTGGACTCGCGAAGCTGAAGATCAATTTTCCGGTTTATGAGAAACCCGCCGTTATTCCTGGCAGTCAGGTTGATCCTTTGTGCGTCCGGGATCTGCGGTTTGGCCTTCCGTCCTGTGAGTCGCTGTTCTACACTTTTTGAAGCAATCGCCCAATTTACAATAAATCGATCGCTCGGAAGCCCTCGCTCGATAATGCTGTGGAACCGTCCATAGTAATCCTCGATGTATTCTTCCACTCGCGCGCCCAGTTTGGCCAGGTTCAGGCTTGCGTTCCGGCTCTGAAGCGGATCATACGTCCAGCAAATGGATTTGATTCCCTGGGACAAAGCAAATTTGCGATGAGTAATCTTCATGCGAAGACCAAGGCCCTGGCTGCGGTATGCGGGCAGAACCCCCATCATATGAGACCAGTGAATGATCTCACCATTTCTTCGGGCGAGGAGCGCATAAATAAAGCCCACAAGATTGTCTTTCACGAAAGCACCGAACACTGCCCCGCCTGCCTTCTGCGTTACCAGCATCACCTCCGCTGCAACGCTTAAACCTCCCCAGATGGATTTCTGCGCGAATTCGCATTTCTTGAACTCTTCAAGTTTTTCAAGGAGTCTTATTTCGAGCCGCTGCATGGATCCTCGCCAAAGCTTTCTGTTTACCAAAGGCAGTCTGGTTCCTTGCGGGAGGCTAAGCAAAAGCCGCATGCAAGCTGAACCTGAGAACGAACTTTTATGTCTGCTGAAGAATATAGCAAACTACAGGTGGGAATCTACGAGCCAGCCATTCAATTGCATTCTTTCTCCTGCTTATTCACCACACATTCCGCGGCGCGGCGCTCCACAGGGGCAAGGGCCAGGTTCGCTCGACAGGCCTTCGTGCGAACCTCCCGCAACAGCGAACACCGACAAGAGCTTTTCGACTTGAGGGCTGGAGCATTTCTTGCACATAATCTCTTCGCTGGATGTGTACGAAATTTTCTCGAATCTGGTCCCGCATTTCCGGCACTGATATTCAAAAATAGGCATGATGGCCCTCCAAATTGAATATAACCAAGCTCTCCGATGTTTTCAATGATACTGCTGCGCAACGGAATCGACGGCTCGGTGTGACACAAGGTTTTCGCCCCGAGCTAAGGATTCGGTGCAGCTCATGGTGAAACCCATACCGTTTATCTAGGGCACAGGAGATGCGGAAACCAGGGATTGTACCCCGGGCAAAAGGCTCCATTTCACACCTCTGTGATGCAAGTCACTTCCGGCGCAGACGGAAAGGAATAAATTGAAATGTGGAAGTGAACCCTGGGCAAAGTGCTTCATGCCGGGAAGCCAGGTGAAGTGATGCCATCCGCGGCGCCGGAACCTATTGATACAAAGCAACTCGTTCAACGTTTCCAGGTGTGTTGGGATGTCTGGCCCGAGTACACATTTATTAACCATGAAAAACGGCAGATAGGCTTTGAGCTGGATCTTGCGGGAACCCATGAGGGCGGAGAAAAACATCCTGAGCCTGGCTGCGAGGAATGCCTCGAAATTTATCAGGCGCTAAACCGTATCGCAGAGGACGTACTCCCGGAGCGAAGCGAAGACGTCACCTATCAATTCGAGCCCTATGATCAGGGTATTCAGTACTCGCCACGTCGCGGCAATCGTCCGGAAGTCATTCTCAGGGTAAGGATCATCCACCGAAACGCGTTTGACCGTCCCGTTGACGTCGCTCAGCTCCAATACATGGAAAATCTGCAAAGGCGTCTGGACGAACTGGGCATTGGCCAGCGCTGATGGACTAATTTGAGATCAGGGAACACCCTAAACAGCGAGCGCAAACCGGGAATGGGCAGGCGGCGCAGGGATTGCTGCACGATGACGCCGCCGCCGGGGTTGTAAAACTAAACCTGCGCAGTGGAATACTTCGCGCAGAGTGCTTTGATTTTATCGATGAGTTTGGGGACGCCCGTCATCGGATCTTCTTTCCCTTCATACTCGACGGACATATATCCTTTGTAATCGCCATCTCGGAACATCCGCCATACGCGATCCATATCGATGGGCGTACCGTCATCAAAGTGGTCGCGAATGTGGGTGTGGGTGGCATATGGAATGCAGGCCTTGATCTGCGAGTACGGGTCCTCCGACCCGGTTGGAATAAAGTGCGTGATATCCAGATTGATTCCGGCGTAGGGAGAATCCACACGATGCATAATTTCCAGGCACACGTCGGCATTCTGAGTGACGCCGCCATGATCCTCGATGCCGAGCGTGATACCTTTCCTGCTGGAGTATTCGACGGCCGGCTTCATCACTTCAACCACCCAGTCGGTGCCCTGTTTAACTGTTGCGCCAGCGGGCAACTTACCTCCAAAAACGCGCAAGTGAGACGCGCCCAGACTGTCTGTAACGTCCACCCACTTCTTGATGTCCGCCAGGACTTCCTGCCGTTTTGCAGCGGTGGCCTGAACCATGCTTGATCCGCAGGCCGCTCCTGAAAAGGGCACTCCGCTCTTAAAAGCCAAATGCCGCAGGTCATTCAGGTACGCAGGGTCGGTGGACTTGAACCAGTAAACCGTCATATCGGCTCCCACCGATCCCATCTTGACGATTTCCCGGATAAAATCCTCCATGCTCATCTGGCCGCTTTTCAAATATTTCCGGAAAGAATAGGCGCAACACCCTGGAAACATTCTGGCCATGGAATTTGAACCCGCGGCCGCAGCTCCGCTGGCGGTCGCCTTAACAGCAACTGGAAAAGCCAATCCAGCACCCACGTAAGCTGCTGCACCAGCAGACTGCAGGAAACGTCTCCGTGTGAACGTACTTTTCATTTTCGCCTCCAGAAAATAGCGTTTATTTCGGCAGTGGCCGTACGGCAACTTCCTTGAAGAAAACGATGTCGTTATTGCTATGGTTTTGAAGCCCGATATAGCCTTCGTTGGGTCGGGGTCCGCGTGTTGGTTCAAAGTTGAACTTCCGGGGCGGCGCCGATTCGCCTTCGGTATAGTCCGTAACTTTCACGCCATTTACGGTCACGATTGTATGCGGACCATTGAGCGTGATGATCATGGTGTTCCATTGCCCCGATCCCTTTCCCGGGTAGGCCAGTGCTTTTGAAATGGAATAGAGGCATCCGGTGGAGTGATATTCCCTGGTTTCGCCCTTGGGGTCATTGTCGATCTGAACTTCATACCCGTAGTTGACAGGCATCCATGCCTCGCGCGGTTTGATGGGGATCCGAATAAAGACGCCGGAATTATCATTCTGATCGCGCATTTTGTAAACAACCCGGATCTGATAATTTCCGAATTTCCGGCCCGTGTACCAAAGCAAGCCCATGCCCCCGTAAGTTTCAATCAGGCCGTTTGCGACCTTATCGCCTCCAGGCCCAACATGCTGCCAGCCATCCAGGTTTTTCCCGTTGAAGAGCTGCTTCCAACCTCCGTTCTGGGCCATCACGGGCATCGCGCAGAGTCCAAGAATGGCGCAGAACAACAAGAAGCGTTTCACCATATATTGCACCTCAGCTTTGCAGACGTATGATCTTGTACTTGAACAGACAACGGAGTTTGCGGCGAAGGGCGGCTCAGCAAATCCCCATGCATCCCCTTCGTGCAGGTCCGGCGGCCCGAAGGGAATCTCTTTGCCCCCGCGCGTCGGTAGTGTAGCATAATTGTCATTCCTGGCAACCAATTGCGGAGGAGTTATTCCAGGGCCCTGGCGCGAGCGGCAACATGCGCTGGCCCTTAAGGCTGAGCAATACTCGCCAGGATCGTCGAAGTAATTCGGTTTTCTCTGACCATTGATACCTGCCCATCGTTGGTTTTTGAATTGCTCAGATTTTCGGATCAAGGAGGAGTGATGAAAGCTTGCTTAATTGTTTTTGCGTCTCTGTTGTTGACCACTATGACGGCTGGCCCGGCCAGCGCCCAGGGCGGATTTAAAGTGGAAAAAGGGGAAGCCTTCAATAAAATTCTCCCCAAAGACTTCGTTCTGGAAGAGAACGCCATCCCGACTGAAAAGCGCAACTCCGTCCTGGTCGTTTCGCCCTCCGGTGCCCGAATTGTGGCCGGGTTGCTGGACACCAGCGGCTACAGTTCACAAGTGCAGGAGAAGTATCTAGGGATGCTGATTACCGAAGGAAGCGTGGAAGTTTGCGGCAATCAGGTAGCCATCGGGAGCTATGGCTTCGGGCTCGCAAAACCGGCTGGCGCCGCAGAGGCCAGTGGATCGAAATTCATGCTCTACAACCAGGCCGGCGAAAAGGATGCGGAATGCACGGCGGAGTGGGACGCAAAACTCAAGGCGCCGCGGCCACTGCAGGTTGTCACGAGCGGAGATTCAGCACGTCTTTACGTGGGCCGGGACTGGGTTGAACTGAAGTAACCCAAACCTTCGGAGCGCACGGTGTGCTCATGGCACCCATTGACAAGGCTTCATTCAACGAGCCCCGGGGAAAGAGTTTCCGGGGCTCGTTGAACATTCAATGGACCTGGCCGTCCGGTTTCTCTTTGCCCCACGATGCTGCGAACGCCTCGTGTATAATTAAATAAAGGCAAAAGAAGCGGTTAGAGAGCGCGCGGCGGGCTGGAGCAGGGCGGAATTTGGGTTTGGCGGCCCGGATTCGAGGGTGCTTTCGAGCAACTTTTTGCCCGCAATTGTCTTCTACATATGTAAGCCGTGAGTGGAGCGGCGGGAACCGGCGTAACCCATGGACAACAAGACAGACCGTATGGTGAAATCTTTCCTCAGGTCAATAGTGGTTCTATTGGTTCTGGCGGGCGCTTTTGTGCTCCCGGTCTGGGGCGCGCAACCGCTCAGCAAGGATGACATCACACTGCTTCTGATTGGCGGCGCTAATGAAGCCAAGATCATTTCGCTGGTAGAGCAGCGGGGTGTGGATTTCCAGATGACCCCGGAGCTTATTCAGACGTTCCACAAGGATGGGGCGTCACAGGCGCTGATCGATGCCATCGTCAATAGCAACCGAAGTTCAGCGGCAAAGAGTCCCAGCACCCCAACCCAACCCCAGGCGCCTCCCGGTGGTTTCGGGTCAAGTTCTGGCGTAAGCCCGGAATTGCCGGGTTCCGGACCGCAGGTTACCAATATCTCCAATCCTCCTCCTGCCACCGCTCAGCCGCAGAATTCGAGTTCTTCTGCGGGGACTAGCTCTGCCCAGGCTGCCCAGGGCGAGGCCCCGCCGGCTTTGACCTCAGGCACCAGGCGTAAAGCCGCGCCCAACCTGAGTGATCCGACTCCTGCCCAGATCCAGCACATTATTCACGCTTTTGCAGCCAAGGAACTGATGTTTAAGGAAGCCCGGGACAATTACACCTACCGGCAGATCAATAAAGTTGAAACGCTGGACCCGGACGGCAGAGTGAATGGTTTCTGGCAGCAGGATTGGGACATTTTATTTGATAATGATGGTAAGCGTATCGAGAAGGTTACGTATGCGCCTCCCGGCACGCTCAAGGGCGTCATTATGACCGAACAGGATATGGAGGCGCTGCGCCAAACCCAGCCGTTCGTGCTCACATCCAACGACCTTGATCAGTACGACATCACGTACCTCGGGCACGTGGTTCTGGATGAGCTTACAGCTTATGTTTTTCAGGTTCGGCCCAAAAAGATCGAGAAGCATCACGAGTACTTTCAAGGCCAGATCTGGGTTGATGACCGCGATCTGCAGATTGTCAAGACGGAAGGCCGGCAGGTTCCGGAGTTGAGAAACAAGAATGGCGAGAACCTGTTCCCGCGGTTCTCGACCTGGCGGCAGCAGATTGACGGCAAGTTCTGGTTTCCCACTTTCACGCTGGCGGATGACACTCTCTACTTCCCGCAAGGGCCCGTCCACATCAAGGAAAACATTCGCTACACGGATTATAAGCAGTTCCAGTCAACTTCTGTGATTAAGGCTGTTCAGGCCATTGATCCGAACAAACCGAATCAGGCGCCGAACGGTTCCACACCTCAGCCTAAACCCAAGAAATAGGTTAGCCCGCCGGAGTGGGCTGCGCTGCTGGTAGAATCTTTTCCATGAAAACTTCTGGAATCAAGTGGCGGATCGTGCTGGTGCGTCCGCGCAACCCTCTCAATATTGGTGCGGCAGCACGCGCCATGGCGAATTTCGGTTTTGACGACCTTGTTGTGGTGTCGCCGTTTGATCCTGTCTGGCGGGAGGCGCGTTCGGCAGTGGGCGGAGGAGAAGTCCTGAAATCCGCCCGCGTAACGGACAATCTTACCGAAGCGATTGGTGATTGCAGCTTTGTCGTGGGCACCACGACCGGCTCGCGCAGGAACCTTGATCGTGATCCGGTTCCTCTCACCGAACTGGCGTCATTGCCCCGGAAACTCTCCTCTCGGTCTCGCGCCGCCGTGCTCTTTGGTTCTGAAAAGACCGGCCTGTTGAATGACCATCTGAGCTATTGCCATCTGCTGGTGCGCATCCCGACCACAGCCAACTGTCCGTCCATGAACCTGGGGCAATCGGTTGCCGTCTGCTGCTATGAACTGGCGCGGGCTGCGGGATTTCCACATGCCGCGGCCACGGGGCACGTGCATAATTCGCAGCCTGCCAATATCCAGTCACTGGAGCATGTGCTCGACCGCGCCGCAAGACTGCTGGACGGTGCCGGTTACTTTAAGCCCAAGGGAAGAGCGACACAGATGCTGAAGTTGCGCAGGCTGGTGCTTGACCTTGGACTGAGCAATCATGATGTGCGGGTGGTCGGCGGTGTTCTGGCGCAGTTGGAATGGAAAATGAACACCCAGTAGGCGTCTGGTGAAAACGATCGTCTCAGGGGGCCGGCGGATCAGCCTTCCGGGAGTGTCGGCTGCAGTTCGGCAACGGGTTCGAGGGGGCGTTCAAAAGCAGGCTGCGTCTGGGGATCGCGCCAGTTGTCGAGCAGGGCAATGTGCTGCACACACTGAATTGTGCAGCGCGGCGCACAGGTCTTCAGGGTCTGATATTCGTACTGGACGTGCTGCGGAGTGTACTTCTCCAGAGGAATGCCCGGATAACCCCGCTGTTGCGAGCAATAATGAACCAGCCCATCCTCGCAAACATACAGATAGCGGCTGCCGGCCCGGCATCGCCAGTCGCGCGGAATACCCTGCGCAATATATTTCTGAAAGCGGTTGAAGCGCGAATAGGACCGCTTGCCATAACTCATAATCGTGCTGAAGATGGACTGCTGCTCCGGGTTGAGCGGGCGAAGCTGCCCCTCATGGTCATGAAGTACGCCCACAGTGGAAGTGAAACCCAGTTCAAGAGCGCGGCGGGCAACGGTGAGTGCATCCTCGGGATTGCGCACAGCGCTTCCCAGAACGGAATTGATGTTCACCTGGAAAACCGCATGTTTTGCGAGTAATTGCAACTTCTGGTCAAGAACCTTCAAGCTTTTCTTTGACACTTCATCAGGCTTGACGTTATCGATGCTGATCTGGAGGTGTTCCAGCCCGGCATCATTCAGCGACTCGATCCGCGCCTGCGTCAGGAGATAGCCGTTTGTGATCATTCCCGCCATCATGCCCCGAACGCGGATGCGCCGGATGATCTGTTCGAGCTGTGGATGGAGCAGAGGCTCGCCGCCGCTGATAGTGATGATGCTGGTTCCCAGATCGGCCAGATGGTCAAGCCGCCGGAACATCACCTCAAGCGCCAATGGCTTGGAAAAGGTATCGTATTCGTTGCAGTAGGTGCAGGACAGATTGCAGCGCCTGATGG
>JBJKQZ010000627.1:0-9423 GCA_046704865.1 Terriglobia bacterium | reverse complement strand
CCTGACGGGCCTGCAATCAGACGATTTCGGGTTCGCGCAGACCGGCGTCATTCTGGCGGAGTTTCTCGGAGTACCCCATTCAACCATCATTATGGAAATTCAGGTGGAGGGCGGCCGCCTGAGGGTGAAGCGCGAACTTGAAAGCGGCTGGTTCCAGTGGATTGAAATGCCGCTCCCTGCCGTCCTGACGATTCAGTCGGGCATCAACAAGCCCCGTTACGCCACACTTAAAGGAATCATGGCGGCGAAAAACAAGCCGCTCCAGAAACTGACGATGCAGGACCTGGGACTCGATGCCGACGCACTCAAACCGCGCCAGATGATTTCCCGTGTGTATGTCCCTGCAAAGACGGCGCAAACCGAGTTCATCGACGGCAGCCCGAAGGAAATTGCCGAGCGGCTGGTTGACAAATTGAAGAACGAGGCAAGAGTCTTGTAGCAGTGGTGCAGGAATGAACAATTCACGATTGGAAAGAACAAGCACTCGTGGCTGAAGAAATTCTTGTTTACGTAGAACATCAGGAAGGCAAGCTGGCACGACCCGCATGGGAGGCCGTTGCGGGAGCCCAGCAACTGGGCACCGAGCTAGGGGCAAACTGTGTTGCCTTGCTCGCTGGAAGCGATGTCGGCACTCTAGCGAGTGAGTTGGCTGGCGCCGGCCTCCAGGAAGTTCTTGCCGCAGAATCACCCCAACTTGCCAAGTACACACCGGATGGTTACAGTCTGGCTTTGCGCCAGGTAATTGAAGCACGAAAGCCTCTGTATGTAGTATTCAGCCACAGCTACCAGGTGCGGGACTTTGCGCCCAAGCTAGCTGCTTCGCTCGACCGCGCACTGATCGGAGATTCACTCGGGTACCGCCGTGAAAATGATCGGACCATCTTTGTAAGGCAGGTTTTTCAAGGCAAGTTTTCGGCTGACGTGGAGTTCTCCGGTGAGCCGCCATACTTTGTTTCATTCCAGGCCGGCGCATTCCGGGAAGACTCTGTGCAACGTGGCTCTGCTGAGGCAAGAGTTTCGAAAATTGAGGTCGAGATTCCACCGGAATGCATCCGCACCAAACCCCAGGAAAAATTTCGGGAAGCGCGCCAGGCAGTGGATCTGAGTCAGGCGGAAATAATTGTAGCGGTGGGACGTGGAATCAGGAAACCGGAGAATCTGGAAATAGCCCAAAAGCTGGCTGAAGCTCTGGGCGGAGAAATCGGGGCTTCACGCCCGATCTGCGACAGTGGCTGGTTGCCTATGGACCGGCAAGTTGGAAGCTCCGGGCAGACTGTCGCTCCCAGGCTGTACATTGCGCTGGGAATCTCAGGGGCCATCCAGCATCAGGTCGGGATGAAAGGCTCGCGAACCGTAGTGGCTATCAACAAGGACCGTGAAGCGCCTATCTTCGATATTGCCACATACGGAATTGCGGGAGACCTGTTTGAAGTGGTGCCGCCGTTGATTGAAGAAATCAAGAAAGCAAAATCGGAATAAATCTCTGCTATTTGGCCGGTACCCACTCGAAATCAGCCCATCCTGCTTCAATCACCTTGCAGGCGCCACAGTTGAATTTTCTGAGAGTTTGGCCTCGCCCGGTAATCCGGCTGTTGCTGACAGAATTGATTTCAATGCCAAGGGTCAAGCGGCAGGTGTTGGCAATTTTTTCGTCCTTCCCCTCCCCTGCCACGCAGGGCATATAGATGTCGGAAGTGCCGGTATATTTTGATCCCTCAAGCTTACAAGCAGTGTGGATATATGCGCCGTGCTGCTTTGCTTCAGGCGGGAGGTTAACCCACTGAGCGTAGAGGTGGGTTTTGTCCGTCCTGACGTAATACTCCTTTCCGGTAGTCAGGGATCTCCAGACGTCGGGCAACTTTCCAGTCTGCTGGCCAGCAGATGAAACTCCTGAAGGCTTCTGGCTGATGGCACTCGAGCAGGCCCAGCCGGTAAGGGCAATAGCACATACCAACAAGGCAACCTGATTTCTTATTCTTCGGTTCAACGCAATCTCCTCCATGAATTTATCGGCGGAAAGGGCCCTTCTCTCTAAAGTTGTTTGCGGAGGGAGGCCAACGGAGGCATATCAGCACTCAACAGTAACTTCCGCGCCTGGACGCGGTACTTCCAGACAGTTTGCTACCACTACTGTGTGAGCGGAACCCCCGCCAGTCGTTCCAGAATGTTGGCGGGCGACTGCTCAGGGCGTACCATCAGGCGGCGTGGAACGATGAAAGTCTGCTCCAGCGCCATCTGGCCCGAAAGAACTGCATGGCTGACCATATCGGTAAACACGATCCAGCTTGACTGCGGCGGGAACACCCATCGTTGCTTCATGCAGTTTTTCTGGAATCCCTCATTCTCTTTCAGATAGTTGTGAAACCGGTGCATGATCACATCATAAGGGGAGCGGCGTGCCTGCGGCAAGCGCACGAGCCTCCCGAGTCGGGCCAATTGGCGGCCCAGCGGTGAAGCTGCCCGGCGGCCCATCTTTAGCAAACCGGCTTCCTCGGCAAATCGCTCGGCCAGAGCTTCAAAGCCGTCCGTAGTGACCCACACGCGCGGGCGCGTGGGATTGAAATTTATGAAAAAACGCATGATGCGGTCACCATGCGTCGGCCGGGTTGGGAAGGCATCAAAATGCAGCAGGTCATTGCGCGAATGCAGCGATAGGTCGCGTCCCGCTTCCTCAAAAGGTCGAAGGCTGGCAAAGTCCGTTTTCCATCCTGCTGCGTATTGGGGAAGCAGGCGAGACAGCACTTGTACAGCCTGCCGGGAGAATTCCCTCATCAGCTGCCGCAACCTTTCGGCGTCACTGCCGCTGGCCGCTCCTGTCAGAATGTCCTGCCTGGGCCGGTAGGCAATGTTCTTGCGATATGCCGCCTCCGTCTGCCGCTGGTTTATCAGAAAGTTGTAATCTTCTTCCGGGAAATTGATCGGGATGCGGTCAATGAAGAGGGCATTACCCGCTTCCAACCGTTCATAGTGACACAGGCTAACCCCTGAGCCGATGTCATGAATGGGTACAAGTTCCATTGGTCAGCTCCGTGGAATTGGTTCACCTGAGTTAATACTTCTACACCATCCTGGCTCCAAATCAAACACGAAACCGAACAAAATATTGGGGTTTCTCGCGGGGTCCCCGTCTCTTCCCCGCCGTTCTTCGCGTTTGCGCCAACCCTATGTTACGATGGGGAATTGATCATTTTGCAGGGTAACAGTCAGGTATCTGTCCTTCAGCGGGACAATTAACAGGGAATCCATCATATGGCACAGGCTGAAAAAAAGCGGCCGCGGGTGCTGAGCGGCATGCGGCCTACGGGGAAGTTGCATCTTGGTAATCTGGTGGGAGCGCTCCAGAACTGGATTAAACTCCAGGACAAGTATGACAGCTACCATTTTGTGGCCGACTGGCACATGCTGACCACAGAGTATTCCAATACAGCGGAATTGCAGACCAATATTCTGGAAATGGTGACAGATTGGCTGGCTGTGGGACTGGATCCCGAAAAGGCAACTTTCTTTGTTCAGTCGCGCCTGCCCGAGCACGCAGAACTCTATCTGATCTTCGGGATGGTGACGCCGCTAGGATGGCTGGAACGTGTGCCTACTTACAAAGAACAGCTCGACAACCTGCAGGGACGCGACCTGCACACGTATGGATTTCTGGGCTATCCCGTTCTGCAGGCAGCCGATATATTGATGTATAAAGCAGGCTATGTCCCGGTGGGCGAAGACCAGGTGCCGCACGTGGAACTGACGCGCGAAATCGCCAGGCGTTTCAACCAGTTTTATGGAGAGATATTCCCGGAACCGCAATCGCTGCTGACACCCAGCCCACGACTGCGTGGAACCGATGGGCGCAAGATGTCCAAAAGTTATGACAACGCCATCTATCTCTCCGACCCTCTGGATGTGGTCGATAAAAAGGTTCGGGGAATGATGACCGATCCCGCGCGCATCCGGCGGCACGATCCTGGCGATCCGGAAAAGTGTCCCGTTTTTGATCACCACAAGATTTTTTCAACTCCGGAAGTGATAGAACGGGTTGACCGCGAGTGCAGGACGGCTGAAATCGGCTGCGTGGAATGCAAGAAGCTGATGGCGCAAAAATTGAACGAATATCTTGTCCCTATTCAGGAGCGGCGCATAGTCTACGAAAACAATCCCGAGAAAGTGTGGGAAGTGCTGGATGATGGCACCAAAAAGGCCCGGTGTGTTGCGCAGGAAACAATGGGCGAGGTAAGGACTGCAACGAAATTGGCGTGAATGATGGATGAAAATCGGCCACCCAACCCGGAATTACCGGAAGAGCCGGAACAACAGGCACGGGATGCCGTCGCGGAGCCTTCCAAGCGGACCACGCGCGCCGATACGCCTGCGCCGCCAGTCAAGTTGGAAGCTTACGAAGGGCCGCTGGACCTGCTGCTTGATCTGATCCGTAAGCAGAAAATTAACATCTATGACATTCCGATTGCGAAGATAACGCGGCAGTACCTCGACTACCTTCGGTTGATGGAGGAATTGAACATTGATGTGGCGGGCGAATTTGTCCTGATGGCGGCTACGTTGATCCATATCAAGTCACGAATGCTGCTGCCGCCGGACCCGACCGCACCAGCTGAAGAGCAGGACGAAGACCCGCGTGCGGAGCTTGTGCTACGACTGCTGGAACACGAGCAGTTCAAAAACGCCGCCGAGATGTTGAAGTCCAAGCAAACGGTGGAGGAAGCCACCTGGTCGCGACCGGGTATTGACGAGTTCACTGAAGCGGAAGACGAGCCGGGTCTCGCAGTCTCCGTATTTGATCTGATTTCCGTCTTCAGGGAGATTCTTGAGCGAGCAAAAAAACGCCCGCAGATTCACGTGCGCCGCGAGCAGGTCAGCGTGCAGGAGATGCTTGAGCACGTAAAGCATGTGATGCGCGAACGCTCCGGCCCGGTTTCCATTGAAGAACTTGTCGCGGGTTACGTCTGGCGGCAGGCGCTGATTGCGCTGCTCCTGGCTCTGCTGGAACTGGTAAGGCTGCGGGCCATTCAGCTTCGGCAGGATGACTTGTTTGCTCCCATTACGGCAGTAAAGAGCAAAAGGTTTGATGAAATTGTTGATTCTGTGAATGCCTCAGACCTGGAAGAAAGTCTGGGCGAAATCTAAGACTGGTAAAGCATGTTGACGGACGAAACCCTTAAAGCACTGATTGAAGCCATCGTCTACGTGGCCCCGGAACCCGTCTCACTCGACTCCATTGTAAAGGCATTGGAGGGTGAGGAGCGCGACCGAGTAAAAGAGCAGATCGAGATCCTCACGCAAGAGTACGCGCAACCGCTTCACGGTGTCGAAATACGCCAGGTGGCGGGCGGCTATCGGTTCTCTTCCAAACCCGAACATCATGAAGTATTGAGAAAGTTTGTCAAAAGCCTGAAACCTCTGGTCAAGCTTTCGAAGCCGGCCCTTGAAACACTTGCCGTGATTGCGTACCGCCAGCCCGTGACCGTGCCGGAAATTGAGGAAATTCGCGGCGTCGACTGCGGTGGGGTCATTCACACACTGCTTGAAAAGAAACTGGTGGTAACAGCGGGACGTAAGAATGTGGTCGGTCGGCCTATCCTATACCGCACGTCAAAGGAGTTCCTCGTCCATTTTGGCCTGAAGGATACCGGCGAACTGCCGAGCCTGAAGGAATTTGAGGAACTGGCCCGACAGGCGCTGGGGTCAGATCTACCATCGGAAGAAGAGACTCAGGGAGCCATATCAGGAAGTCGACCGATAGCGGTCGGTAGCGACCCTGCAGCAGTAGAAAACTCTGAATCCGCCGTGGCAGGCGAAACTGCCGACCTTGAAATGGATGCCGCAGACGACTTCGCCGAAGAAACGGCAGACGTTGAAGCAATGGATGCAGAAGCAGAAAATGACAAAGAGGGCGAAGGAAAAGCCTCGCCCGACGAAACAAGGTCCTAACCCTCATCAAGCTATGCAAGAGCGGCTCCAGAAAATCATTGCCGCAGCAGGCATCACTTCAAGGCGCAAAGCCGAAGAACTGATCGAGCAAGGCCGTGTCAGTGTCAACGGGCAGGTGCTTCGTGAACTGGGATCTAAAGCCGATCCCGACCGGGACAAGATCCGCGTGGACGGCAAGCCGCTGCCGCGAAGCCGCGGCCATCTTGTCATTCTCCTGAACAAGCCCACAGGCGTCGTTTCAACTTTGCACGATCCCCAGGGCCGTCCAACAGTTGTGACGCTGCTTGCCGGCGTCAAACAACGCGTCTACCCCGTCGGCCGCCTTGACTACAATTCTTCCGGCCTCATGCTCCTGACCAACGATGGCGAACTTGCCAACTTCCTTACTTCGCGGGCTTCGATGATACCGCGAACTTATCACGTAAAATTGGAGGGCCTGCCGTCGCAAAAGGACCTCTCTCGCCTCCAGCAAGGAATCGTGTTGGATGGGCGACCCACCGCACCCTGCAGAATTCACATGGTTTCGGAACGCGAAAAGCCGTGGTATGAAATTACCCTGACGGAAGGGCGTTACCACCAGGTGCGCAGAATGTTTGAACGCACAGGACACGGAGTCGTAAAGCTCAAGCGGGTGCGTTTCGCTTTCCTCACGGACCGCGGGTTGTCGCCAGGACAGTTCCGGGTTTTAAGTGCATCTGAAATCGACCGCCTGAAGAGTTGGAAACCGGAAGCCGCCCATGGACAGTAAGTGATAATATCCTGTAGGATGGCGGCATGGTGAGTAGCTCCATTGCCCGGAAACTCTGCAAAAATCTCCTGCCCCGGTTCTTTGTAATTGCTGTTCGCCGTATGATTGGCCATGGCGCAACGATTTTCAATCAATGAACTGCTCCCTCCCTGGATGACGCGCATCCGGCCTTACCCTCCCGGCAAGCCGATTGAAGAAGTCGAGCGCGAACTTGGGCACACGGCCGTGAAGTTGGCCTCTAACGAGAACCCGCTGGGCCCTTCGGCCAGGGCGTTGGAGGCAATCCGAAATGCAGTAGACAGCGCCAATTTCTATCCCGACGGCGGGGGATATTACCTGCGAAAGAGGCTGGCCGAATTCCAGCATCTCGACATGTCACAGATCATCCTGGGCGCAGGATCGACCGACCTGATCGAACTGGTTGCCAGAACCTTTCTGACCTCGGGCGACCAGGGCATCACTTCGCAGTCCGCATTCTATATTTACCGCCTGGCCATCGAGGAGATGGGTGCGGAGCTCATTCAGACGCCCCTTCATGAAAATGCATTCGACCTGGCGGCCATCTTACACGCCGTAACTCAGCGGACAAAGGTGATTTACATCGCCAATCCGAACAACCCCACGGGGCGGATGGTCACCGCTGAAGACATGGGCCGTTTCCTGAGCGCGTTGTCACCGCGTGTGCTGGTGGTGCTGGATGAGGCTTATTACGAATACGTCCGGGATCCTGAGTATTCCCGCTCGCTCGATTACATCCGCAACGGCAGAAATGTGCTGGTGCTGCGAACATTTTCCAAGGTTTACGGTCTAGCGGGCATTCGCCTTGGCTACGGCATGGGCAATCCCGAACTGATTGAGGCGCTCAACCGCATACGATCTCCCTTCAACGCCAACAGCCTGGCGCAGGCTGCGGGACTCGCGGCCCTCGACGACCAGGAACACGTGGCGCGATCCGTGGAGTCGAACGCCCATGAAATGAAGTTTGTGACGGAGGAGCTTGCGCTTGCCGGGGTTCGCTACACACCGTCGGTTGGGAATTTCCTGCTGGTCGATACGGGCCGTGATTGCGAAGAGGATTTCATCCGCCTGATGCACGAAGGCGTGATCGTCAGGCCGATGAAGCTTTACGGCTTTCCGACCTCATTGCGGGTAACGATTGGCAGGCACGAGGAAAACGAGAAGTTCCTCGAAGGTCTTGAGAGCGTAACCAGAATGTCCACGCAAGGAATTAAGCGGTAAACTAAACGTGTAGCGTTGTAGTCGGCTATAAACTCAGCTTCGCTGATTCAAAGCCTGGGAGTTTGCCATGCCGGATGCAATTCGAACCATTTTGGAAACCTGCAGGACGCTGGCTGTGGTCGGCCTGTCTTCCAAACCCACTCGCGCCAGCTACGGGGTCAGTTCCTACATGCAGTCTCACGGATACCGCATCATTCCCGTAAACCCCAACGAGGAGTCCGTCCTGGGCGAAAAATGTTTCCCAGCGCTCGAGGACGTTCCGGAAGGCTTTGATGCTGTCGTCATCTTCCGACGTTCGGAGTTTGTGCCGGAAGTCGTGGAAAGTGCCATCCGCAAAGGAGCCAAAGTCGTCTGGATGCAGGAGGGCGTCCAGCACGAAGAAGCCGCCCGGCGCGCCCGCGATGCTGGTCTGCAGGTTGTACAAAACCGCTGCATCCTCAAAGAACACGCCAAGCACTTTGTGTGTGAAGGAATTTGAACCAGATTGACGCGAATGATTTACTTTCGCGTGAATCGCATGGTTGGCTAAACTCTTTGCCTTCCGAAACTATCCTGCATTCGCCTGACAACAACTGAACCTGGTTACTTGCTTCGTCTCTTCTCTTTCCATTCCTGAATCGCCTGCATCTTTTCCTTCAGCCGTTTTTCGAATCCCTGTTCGGTTGGCTGGTAGTAGCGCCGGCCGCGGAGGCTTTCGGGAAGGCATTCCATGTCAGTCAGTTTCTCTTCAACGTTGTGGGCATACTGATAGCCTTTGCCGTAGCCAACGTTGGCCATCAGCCCGGTAACGGCATTCCGCAAGTGCAAAGGAACCGGTTCGGCAACGGTCTTTTGAGCGTCGCTTTTAACCTCGCCATAGCCCAAGTAAAGGGCATTCGATTTGGGTGCAAGAGCAAGATAAACCGTGGCCTGTGCCAACGCCAGGTCGCCCTCCGGCAATCCCACAAAGTGCACGGCCTGCATGGCGGCTACGGCCACTTCCAGGGCCTTGGGATCGGCCATGCCCACATCTTCTGACGCCATGCGGATCAACCGCCGCGCAACATAGAGTGGGTCTTCGCCAGCCTCCAGCATCCGTCCCAGCCAGTAAAGCGCGGCGTCAGGATCGGAATTGCGCACTGATTTGTGCAATGCGGAAATAATATTAAAGTGCTCTTCCCCGGCCTTGTGATAGAGCAGCACTTTCCGCTGGATGGCGTCTTCAATCAACTCTTCCGTAATCGTCGCGTGGCCCCCGGAGTCCCGCGGCGCTCCCGCTACGGCGGCCTCAAGAGTGTTGTAGGCGGTGCGCGCATCGCCATTTGCAAACACGGCAATCTGCCGCAGCAGTTCGTCTGAAACCACAACATTCTCTCCACCGAGGCCGCGCTTCTCATCCTGCAAAGCGCGCTCGAGCAGCGTCATCACTTCATCCGTCGAAAGCGCCGACAGCATGTAAACCTTGGTGCGCGACAGCAGAGCGGCATTCACTTCAAACGATGGGTTCTCGGTGGTGG
>JBJKQZ010000626.1:0-3454 GCA_046704865.1 Terriglobia bacterium | reverse complement strand
GGAGGAAGTTCGCGAACCATCGTGATTCACGTCAACCCTGACCGGTTGAGCGGGTACCACGTATCGGTTGCAGAAGTGGTAAGAGCGCTTCTCTCCGGCAATGTGATTGCTCCGGCAGGAGACGTTCGCACAGGCAATCTTGACCGGATTGCACCCACGAACTCGATCGTTCGGGACATTCATGAACTCGAGGATCTTCCGATTCGCATCGGCAGCGGGCCAGCAGTCTACATGCGGGATATCGGATCGGTTGAAGACAGCGCCGACCTGACTCTGGGTTATGCCCTGCTGAATGGCCACAAGACGGTTTATCTCCCTGTCACCAAACGCGCGGATGCCTCAACTCTCGCCGTCGTCAATGAAGTTAAGGCAAGCATGAACAGGTTTCAAAATGTGCTGCCGCCCGATGTGCATGTCGGCTTTGAGTTTGACCAGTCAGGATATGTAACCGGGGCGCTCAACTCACTCGTCCGCGAGGGCCTGCTTGGAGCGCTCTTGACGGGCTTGATGGTGTTTCTCTTTCTCCGGGAGTGGAAGAGTTCTGCCATTGTGATCGCTTCGATCCCTTTCTGCCTGCTCACGGCGGTTGTCTGTTTGTGGCTTGCCGGCCAGACGGTCAACATCATGACGCTTGGAGGGCTGGCCCTTGCAGTGGGCATTCTTGTAGACGAGATGACGGTTGAAATTGAAAATATCCATCACAACCTGCAGGACAACCCATCGGTTGCAGCCGCCACTTTCAATGCCACACGCCAGACGCTTCCACCGCAATTCCTGGCGATGATGGCCATCCTGGCCGTCTTTGTGCCCTCATTCCTGATGGTGGGAGTTACTCGCTCGCTCTTTGTGCCTCTCTCACTTGCCGTGGGTTTCGCCATGATTGCATCGTTCATTCTGGCGAACACGTTGGTGCCAGTATTGTTCATCTGGATCCACAAGGGCGCCGAAGCACAGGCAGAGAAAACAAAGCACTCCAGCTTTGAGCGTTTTCGGGAGAAATATGCAACATTCCTCAAGGGACTAATCCGCCGCCGAAAAATGGTTCTTTGGGCATACCTGGGAGTCACCGGAGTCGCCATTCTGGTGCTTGGGCCGCAGCTTGGCCTGGAAATCTTTCCCAGCGTTCAAACAAACCAGATGGAACTTCGCCTGCGGGCACCGGCAGGAACCCGCATCGAAGTCACCAACGAAATCGCGCTAAAGGCTCTTGATGAAATCAAAAAGCTGGCGGGGCCCGAAAACGTTACAGGGACCATGGGTTATGTGGGCAGTTATCCGCCAAGCTATCCCGTCAGCCTGATTTATCTTTGGACGAGCGGCCCGCAGGAAGCTGTTCTACGTGTTGCATTCAAGGAAGATTCTGGAGTTCGCATCAACAAGCTTCAGGACCATTTTCGTGAATGGCTGCCTGCCAATTTGCCTGGCACAACGGTTTCCTTTGAGCCGGGTGACGTGGTCAGCCAGATCATGGACTTTGGCTCTCCGACGCCGGTGGAAGTTGCTGTTCATGGCCCCAATATGCAGCTCGACCACGACTACGCAGAGAAGATTCGTAAGCAGCTAATCGGGAACCGCTATCTTCGTGATTTGCAATACGGCCAGCCACTCGAGTATCCAAGCCTTAACGTGGATATTGACCGCGTGCGGGCCGGGCAGCTTGGCATTACCACGCAGCAGGTTGTGCAGTCCATCAGCACTTCCACCTGGTCAAGCCGCTTTGTGGCGCGCAATTTCTGGCAGGACCCCAAAACCGGCGTGGGTTACCAGGTACAGATTGAGGTGCCACAGGAGCAGATAAAATCCATCGAAGACGTCGCCCAGATTCCACTGATGCAGGGCGGCTCATCCGGCCATCCGAACCTCGGCGATGTCGCCCAGCTTTCCTATGGGAACGTAGTAGGCGAATATGACCGCTATGACATGCAGCGCATGGTTTCTCTAACCGCAAACATCCAGGGCGAGGATCTGGGGCGTGCGGCAATACAGGTTGACCAGGCCATACGTGCAGCGGGTCCGCCTCCGCGCGGCGTAACAGTCCAGGTACGAGGGCAGATTGCCCCGATGCGTGAGACATTGCGGAATCTCGGCCTGAGCGTATGCTTTGCCATCGTGGTGATCTTCCTGTTGCTGGCGGCCAACTTCCAGTCAATGCGCCTGGCCTTTGTTGTTGTCTCAACGGCACCGGCAGTAATTTCCGGCGTCATTGTGGCACTGCTGCTTTCAGGAACAACGCTCAATCTGCAATCTTTCATGGGCGCCATCATGGCGCTTGGCGTTTCAGTCGCCAATTCCATCCTGCTTATCACTTTTGCTGAAGAACATCGGCGAGCAGGGGGAACTTCGATTGACGCGGCCGTTCATGGCGCCGCAACCCGGTTGCGGCCCATTTTGATGACCAGCGTGGCGATGGTCGCCGGCATGATTCCGATGGCGCTGGCTTTGGGAGAGGGATCTCAGCAAAGCGCACCGCTGGGCCGTGCCGTGATCGGGGGCCTGATTGCCTCGACCTTGGCCACGTTGCTGGTTCTTCCCGTTATCTTTGCCAAGTCCCAGGAGAAAGCGAGCGTGGCATCGCCGTCGATCGATCCCACGGATCCCGGAAGCCGGCATTATGCCCAGGAGAGTTTGACGTAATTGTTCTGTTGGTTAAAGGAGATTCGATGAAAAGAATAGTTCCTTTCAGTTTGCGTAAATTCGGGTGGAACAGTCGGGCTGCTGCTGTGGCAGGGCTCGGCGTGATTTGCCTTGCACTGGTGTACTCGGGATGTGGTTCCACTTCCGCTTCCTCGGAGTCCCATGCAAATGCCAGGCCGGAGCAGCCCGCCAGCCCAACTATAGATACAGTCAAAGTGGTCACGCGACAGCTCAGCACTGTCATCCCGCTGCCGGGCGAGTTGCAGCCCTTTGAAGCCGTAGCCATCTATCCACGAGTAACAGGCTTTGTAAAATGGATCGGTGTGGACCGCGGCTCGCGAGTCCGGCAAGGCCAGCTTTTGGCGCAATTGGAGGCTCCGGAAATTGTTTCGCAGAAAGCCGAGGCCCAGGCAAAATTACAAAGCGTGGAAAATCAGCGTATCGAAGCAGAGGCAAAGCTTGCCGGCGACCAGGGTACCTACGAGCGATTGAAAGTTGCTTCGGCAACTCCAGGTGTGATTTCCGATAATGAGCTCCAGGTGGCCCAGAAAGTGGCCGAGGCAGACCGCGCCCGTACCGTGGCCTTACGCAATTCTGCTGAGGCGGCAAAGGCGACTCTTCACTCCGCAGAGGTGATGGAAGGCTATCTCCGCATCACTGCGCCCTTTGACGGCATCATCACTGAACGGAACGTCCATCCTGGCGCGCTCGTCGGGCCTTCAGGGGGCGGCTCGCAAATGCCCATGCTGCGCGTGGAACAGATTTCCCACTTGCGTCTTGTTGTAGCCGTCCCGGAAGCTTATGTGGCAGGGGTTATGCC
>JBJKQZ010000625.1:0-4089 GCA_046704865.1 Terriglobia bacterium | reverse complement strand
CCGTTCCACCATCCCAATACCTGCGGATTGCAGATTTCCTGATTAAGGCAGGCGAATATGCTAGAGCGTAACTATCTACTGTAGATGTGGCGAGCTCCAAAATGCAAACGGGTACAGAACACGGTCGAAGAACCGCAGTTAATCCGGGTTCGGCAGAACGGCTTTGGCAGGAAAGGTGCACATTCCAGGCTACTTTGGCGGACTTGCCTTGTCTCCCGCTGCTTGTTCAGTCGTGGAATTCCTTTTTCCACTTAACAGCATATTATGCCACCATGGTCTATTGCTTGAATCGGTTCATCGCCAGATCATTTACGCATAACCAGGATGCCGCGACCATAATCCCATGGCCATAACCACCGTGATTTTTGACTTCGACGGCACACTTGCCTCGTCGCTTGGGGGTATTCACGTCTGCTTTCTGGAAGCGATGGAAATGTTTGGATATCCGCGTCCGTCGGTTGATGATGTGCGCAGGACGGTCGGCCTTTCGTTGGAAGAGTCAGTCCGAATCCTCACAAAGGGTCAATTCGGAGGCGCAACGATTGGCTCCGTGGTAAGCGCCTACCGCAGGCTGTATACGGAGAAGGGAAGGTCGATGGCGACTCTATTTCCTGGCTCGATGGAAACGCTGTCAGCAGTTCGGAGCATGGGCATTCAAATTGTGGTGGTCAGCAACAAGAGTCACACGGGTCTGCACCGGATGGCAGAACATCTTGGTGTCGAAAGCATGATTGACGTCATGCAAGGCGTCGAGGACGGGTCATTCCGCAAGCCGGACCCCAGGTGGTACACCGAGAGTACCGCGCACCATTTGAACGATCCCCTCGGCCACAATGTCATGATGGTTGGTGATACAGAGTCAGATATTCTCTTTGCAAAAAACGCCGGGCTACGTTCATGTTGGGCGGCCTATGGGTACGGTGAGGAGGCCACCTGCACAGCGCTCGGGCCTGAATTTATTTTGCATGACATCGCACAACTGCCTGGCCTGATTCGTAGCATCAACTCCGCTGAGTGAACAGGTGGCTGAAGCAGGGCGCAGTTTCTTTTCATGCCGCTGTGTTTTCCCTTTTGTGCGCAGTGCAAATCCCACGATTTTCGAAATGCATTCAAGCGCCTACATACAAAATGAAAAAGCAGATTCCCATTAGCTTGGAGCTTCAAATTGCCCCGCCGGGGAATCTGATTGACAGCCTCTAATTCCCGTAGCAACATTGGAACCACCAAGGCCTACAAGAAAAGATCATCAAGTGCATGGGCGCGGCAATCCCCCGGGGTGAAATGCGTCGGGCCTTTCGATCTCGGGGCAAGTGCGGGCCACATTTGTATTTGACCCGCCAAGAACGCACTCTCTCCTGGCCTTCGCTGTGGATTGCCTGGCATCCGGGAAGCACGAACCATTCCTTTGCGTTAGAAGAAATTCGCAAGTGGTCATTAGCCAGATCGCGGATAAGTACCCATATTTACAAAGGAGGGGATTTCAATGAAAAAGTTGAGAATGATCGTGGCCGCAGTGACCATCCTGTCGGCTGCAATGGTGTTATGCCTGGTTAAGACGATGGGCGCTCAGGGGACGGAGTCCCAGACCATCACTGTCACGATTACGCCGAACTCGAACCCGAACAAGCCACCTTCCGTCAACCCGGATTCAGTGGGCGTATATAAGGATCAGAATCAACAGGTCGAGTGGACCTGCAGCACAGGCTGTGATTTCACGGTGACTTTTCCGGCATCACATGCAAAGCCATTCAGTGATAGCACATTTAACAAAGCCCACCCGAATTCCGGTGTCCCGACTGGACCTCCGGGAGTTTACCCGTACACCGTCTCTGTGGGCAATGGATCGACCGACCCGCAGATTATCGTTCACTGACAAGCAAACTTGAAGGCCAGGGCGGGCGCAAAATGATATTGCCGTTCCGTCCTGGTCTAGCTCTTCCCTTGAATTTGCCACGGCGATGGGAATTGCATAGAATGATTTGAAGCCGCCCGGCAGGGTGGTAATTTGCGCTCAGGGACCATTGCTTGGCTTGCCCCATTTGTGAAAAGAGGAAGGCAAAACGCTACTGCCCGGCAAAGGCAGAGAGCATCTGCACGGTTTGCTGCGGGACAGAGCGTGAAGTGACCATCGATTGCCCTTCTGACTGCACCTACCTTCAGGATAGCCGCAGGCATGGGCTTGAACGCCGCGAAATTGACTGGGCGAGCGTTCCTTTCTCTGACACCAAAATCTCATCTTCGTTTGTTGCGCGGCACGAACCGCTGATTCTTGCGCTCGGCTGTGCCGTTTGCCTGAATGCCAGAGATAATCCCGCGGTTGCGGATTCTGACGCGGTAGCCGCGCTGCAGTCACTCGCAGAAACCTATCAGACGCTTTCGAGTGGGATCTATTATGAAAAGCCGCCGGACTATGTGATCCAGCGCGGTCTCTATGACGCTTTGAAGACTGCCATTGAAAATTTTAAAAAGACGGAAAGTCAGAACGCAGGGGTTGCGACGGTCCGGGACAGCGAGATTCGAGATGCTCTCATATTCCTTGCGCAGTTAGGGGCCACGCGCACCAATGGGCGTCCCAAAGGCCGCGCTTACCTTGATCTCCTTCGGGGCCAGTTCAAATCCGGCGAACTTGAGAAACCTTCTCAGGGTCTGTTAGTGGTTCCTTAAGGCGCAGGTGTTTCCAGGTTTTGTTCGCGTCGATTATTGGGCCAGACTCAAGTAACGTTGCCATGCCGTTAGGCAGCATGGGATGGCGATGGCAATTGCTGGAAGAACATGAGCCAGGTTGAAGATGTTCGCGCAGCAGCCGATATTGTCAAAGTCATAAGCGACTACGTTCAACTCCGCAAGGCCGGCGCGAACATGATGGGTTTGTGCCCATTCCATCATGAAAAGACCCCGTCCTTTGCAGTCCATCCTGGAAAGCAGATTTTCCACTGCTTTGGGTGCGGCGTTGGCGGAGACGTCTTTAAATTTGTCATGCTGGTCGATAATCTGACGTTCCCTGAAGCCCTTGAACGTCTTGCGGACAAGGTTGGCATTACGCTCGTTCAGAGCGGAACCAGGGGGCAGGATTCCAAGTCCCATGAGCGAACGGCTCTCTACAAGATTCACGAGGCCGCTGCCAAATTCTATGCCGGGCAGTTGACCGGCACGGGCGAAGGCCGCGCCGCCCGGGCATACCTGCTGGACCGCGGCTTGAAGGATGAAGTGATTGGCCGATTCCTTCTGGGTTATGCGCCGCGGGATGGACGTGCCCTTACCAGGCACCTCAGGTCCAGCGGGTTTGAGGATGAACCGGTAGAAAAGACCGGCCTCGTGCTGCGCGACAGCGGTGGGAATCGCCGGTTTGACCGTTTTCGTGGCCGGATTATCTTTCCGATCGCCAATGAAAGCGGAAAGGTGATTGCATTCGGCGGGCGGGCGCTGGGGGATGAGCAGCCGAAGTATTTGAATTCTCCAGAAACGCCGATCTATACCAAGAGCCGGGTTCTCTACCATCTGGATAGCGGCGGCAAGGCGATCCGTAAACAGGATTACGCAATTCTGGTGGAAGGTTACATGGACTGTATCGCAGTCGATTCCTGCGGCATTGAAAACGTGATTGCAAGCTGCGGCACCAGTTTTACCGAAGCCCAGATTCGCCTGCTGGCCCGCTATTCGCGCCGCGTGGTTGTGAATTACGATCCCGACTCCGCCGGAGTTGCGGCAACAGAGCGGTCACTGAGTGCTTTGCTTGAGGCGGGATTTGAAGTAAAGGTGCTTGCGCTGCCGGGCGGCCTTGATCCGGACTCGTTTATCCGCAAGCACGGGGACGCGGAATACCGCCGGGTGCTGGCGGCCGCGCCGGGCTATATCGATTACGTTACCGACCGCGCCATCACAGAGCATGGATTGAACACTCCTCAAGGGAAGCTTGCGGTGGCCAATGCGGTGCTGCCTTACCTGACTCGAATGCCGAACATTATCATGCGCAAGGAAATGGCTGGCCACTTGGCAGCGCGTGCTCATCTGGATGATCATGCTCTAAGGACTGAACTGGAAAGGGCTGCGGTTGACCGTCGCCCGGATGTAACAAGCATGCCGCAATAC
>JBJKQZ010000624.1:0-3981 GCA_046704865.1 Terriglobia bacterium | reverse complement strand
AAGGCCACGACAGGACCGAGTGTTTTTAACGGAAATTGGGGCTTGTGAGCGAAAAGACAGACAGGACGATTCGAAATCTGCGTGAACTGGCGGATTCCTACGGAATTCAACTTTCGTACGAAAACATTCTTGACGAAAGGCGCCGGTATGCGTCTGCCGAGGTTCTCACTGCCACACTCCGTGCCATGGGAGCGCCCTTAAGGGGCCCGGAGGATGCATACCGCGCGCTCAGGGAACGCCGGCAGCAGATTTACCAGCGCGGACCGGATCCTGTTGCGGTTGTATGGGAAGGCCGCGGAGCAACCCTCAAGCTGCGGCTTCCTGTGAGCAGGGCGGGCCAATCATGGCGATGCGTTCTGCAGATGGAAAAAGGTGAAGAACGGACCTGGGATATCAAACTGAACCGGACGGACCGCCTGTCAGGCGCGAAGAGGATCAGCATCGAGGGAAGCCCCTATTGGGATATGAATATGCGGTTGCCGCGGTCTATTCCTTCCGGCTATCACGTTCTGACCTTCGAAGCAGGGGAGGTCCTTTACAAGGTACTGTTGATTTCTGCGCCGCAAAATGCTTTTGTCGGCTCTGGTGGAGACGGGACGAAGTCCTGGGGAGTGTTTATTCCGGTTTATGCTTTGCGGTCTGATTCCAATTGGGGTGTTGGTGACTTTGGCGACCTGAGAAAGCTTATCCGTTGGTCTCGCGAGCAAGGAGGTTCTCTTGTTGGAACACTTCCTCTACTGGCTGCTTTCCTCGATGAACCGTTTGATCCCAGTCCCTATTCCCCGGTCAGCCGCTTGTTCTGGAATGAGCTTTTTCTTGATATGAATGCGATTCCGGAAATGGAGCACTGCCAGGAGGCGCGTGACTTTGTGGCCTCCGCGGAGTACCTTGCGGAACGGAAAGAACTGCAATCGCAGGCACTCGTTAACTACCGGCGGGCGATGGCGCTGAAGCGAAAAGCGCTTGAACCTCTTGCGCGCTCGATGTTTGAACGGCCTTCAACCCGTCAAAACGAGTTTTTTCACTACATTGATTCGCACCCGGATCTGAAAGATTACGCCCAGTTTCGTGCCACTTGTGACCGGCGGCGCGCTTCCTGGTGGACATGGCCTCAACGCCAGAAAGACGGGAAGCTGCGCAGCAGCGACTACGATTTACAAGCCATGCGATACCACCTTTATGTGCAATGGGTTGCAGAGCAACAGATCCGCGGTTTTGCCAAGGGCTGTGATTCAAGTGGCGAGGGACTGTATTTGGACTTACCGCTAGGGGTGAATTCTGACGGCTATGACGTGTGGCGGGAAAGGCCTCTGTTTGTTCTGGATGTCAGCGCCGGTTCGCCACCGGATGGGTTCTTCACCCGAGGGCAAAGCTGGGGTTTCCCGCCGTTACATCCGGAAAAGATTCGCGAGGACGGGTATTCCTATCTTCGCAAAGCACTCCGTCATCATCTTGCGCACGCGTGTGTTTTGCGAATTGACCATGTGATGAATCTCCATCGACTGTTCTGGGTCCCTAAAGGCTTTGAACCCAGGGATGGAGTCTATGTCCGCTACCCAGCCGAAGAAATGTACGCGATTCTGGCCTTGGAATCCGTCAGAAATCGAGCGTTGATTGTGGGAGAAGATCTGGGAACTGTTCCTGGATATGTAAGACCATCGCTTGCGCGCCACAAGATCCAGCGGATGTATGTCTTGCAGTTTGAAGCTGCGCCCGATGAAAAGAAGGCTTTGCCCGAGCCCGCGGTGGACTCCTTGGCGGCACTCAACACCCACGACATGCCTCCGTTCACGGCTTTTTGGGAGGGTCTGGATGTTCAGGATCGCGTTGACCTTGGACTACTGGACAAACAGGGTGCCATTGCTGAGTTGAACAGCCGGAGTAAGCTGAGAGATGCGCTGCTTCGGTATCTGTGTCCCGACGGTCGCAAAGCATCAAATCCATCGATCGTTGAAGTTCTGAAAGCTACATTGAAGTTCTTAGGAGAAAGTCCAAACCGTTTGGCAATGGTGAATCTTGAGGACTTATGGTTTGAGAAACAGCCGCAAAACGTTCCAGGAACTTGCGAAGAACGCCCCAATTGGAAACGAAAGTCTAGGTATAGCCTCCAGCAGATTACTGAGATGAAGGATGTCGGGGAAATGCTGGAGACGCTCGATAGCGCAAGGCGCAGAAAGGAGGTGTGATGAGCGGATCTGAGAATAATTACATGCAGGGGGGAAGAACCACGGGTGAGGTCCTTCCCGTGCGCCACGATGTTTCAATGCTGACCGATGAGGACCTCTATCTATTCAATGAAGGGTCGCATTACCGGCTTTATCAAAAGCTGGGAGCCCATTTACGGAATGTTGATAACCAGGATGGAGTGTGCTTCTCTGTTTGGGCGCCGAATGCCGAGCAAGTGTCAGTAATTGGAGATTTTAACGGGTGGAATAAGGATATCCACCCTTTACACGCTCGCGGTGAGTCCGGAATTTGGGAAGGCTTTATTCCAGGCCTCGGGCGCGGCGATCTATACAAGTACCACATCGCTTCACGTTACAACGGATACCGGGTTGACAAAACAGACCCTTTTGCAGTTTACCGCCAGGTTCCTCCTGAGACGGCCTCCATTGTGTGGGATTTGCAAAATGAATGGGGCGATCAGGAATGGATGGAGAATCGCCACCGGCGCAATTCCTTGTCGAGTCCGCAATCGATCTATGAAGTCCACATTGGTTCATGGGCACGGGTTCCTGAAGAGGGCAATCGGCCCCTGACTTACCGCGAACTCGCACAACAACTCACGGAATACGTGCTCCGGATGGGATTCACGCATGTTGAGTTTCTTCCCATTATGGAGCATCCTTTCAGCGGTTCGTGGGGGTATCAGACGACGGGCTATTTTGCGCCCACCAGCCGTCACGGATCACCTCAGGATTTCATGTATCTGATCGATTATCTGCACCAGCATGGAATCGGCGTGCTCCTCGATTGGGTGCCGTCCCACTTCCCGACTGACGAACACGGGCTTGCCTACTTCGACGGCACCCATCTTTTTGAACATGCTGATCCTCGCCAGGGCTTTCATCCGGACTGGGGCAGCTACATCTTCAATTACGGGCGAAATGAAGTCCGGAGTTTTCTAATGAGCAGCGCACTGATGTGGCTGGATATATACCACGCGGACGGGCTGCGTGTAGATGCCGTTGCCTCCATGCTCTATCTTGACTATTCGCGCAAGGAAGGCGAGTGGATTCCGAATCAGTATGGCGGCCGCGAAAACCTGGAGGCCATCAATTTCCTGCGCCGTTTTAACACCGACGGTTACCAGGCGCACCCCGATGTTGAGACGGTAGCGGAAGAATCAACGGCCTGGCCCATGGTGTCTCGTCCCACGTATGTCGGGGGATTGGGATTTGGAATGAAGTGGGACATGGGATGGATGCACGACATGCTCGAATACATGAGGCAGGAGCCTATTTACAGAAAGTTCCACCACAATACGCTGACTTTCCGGATGCTCTATGCCTTTACTGAGAATTTCGTGCTTCCTTTATCACACGACGAGGTCGTTCACGGCAAGGGATCGCTGATTGGAAAGATGCCGGGAGATGAGTGGCAGCGCTTTGCCAATCTGCGGCTATTGCTCGGATGCATGTATGCTCAACCCGGAAAAAAATTGTTATTTATGGGAGGAGAATTTGGCCAGGTCAAAGAGTGGGCACATGACGAGAGCCTGGAATGGCACGTCCTTCAGTACCCAAACCATGCTGGCCTTCAGAAATGGGTTGAGGACTTGAACCATGTGTACCGGCGTGAACCGGCGCTTTATGAGGTCGACTCAGATCCTGCCGGATTCGAATGGGTGGATTGCAGCGACAGTGACCAGTCTGTGCTGACGTTCCTTCGCAAGGGACAATCCACCGATGATGTGGTTCTTGTAGCCTGTAATTTTACGCCGGTTCCCCGCGCCAACTACCGGATTGGAGTCCCGAGAGG
>JBJKQZ010000623.1:0-2647 GCA_046704865.1 Terriglobia bacterium | reverse complement strand
GTGTTGCATTCTATCACCTGCGGGAAAGCTTGACAGTACTTCTTGTGATATTTTGCAAGGCGCCTCCGCCTGCCAGAATTTGCAAATTCAGGTCGCACAAGGCCGGTGTGCTTGATACTGCAATGGTTTATAATCATACGATTGGGCAGATGTGGCCCTGGATCGTATTGAGCTTGAAGAATGGAATACGCCCCTGCTCAATGATTGGTACGTAAGTCAGTTAAATGAGAACGTTCAGCCTGGCGGATTTGCCGGTTGCGTCAGGTTGCGGTCGTGAATGTGGCGGGTGACCTGAAAATCGCCATGAAGCGACAAAAGGGGAGGGGTTCAAATCGGAGGAATCACTGCAAGACTTTTCAGAGTGAGGAGCCTTCAGGATATTGGACCCAGTAAATAGAATCAGGAAGCGATCTTTCGGCCATCCGGACCGGTCTCTTGCCTCACTTTCGGGGTGTGTTGTACAAGCCCTGGGATTTGCGGCAGTGGGTCTTGTTCTGGTGTGTTGGGTCCCGCCATCCGCTGCAGCTTCCAGCGTTCAATCTGTTCAGAAACCCCAGCAAACACTCAGCCGGATAGACAACGACCTTCTCGATGACATTTCCCGCCGCTCGTTCCGCTACTTTTGGCAAAACACGGACCCTGAGACCGGGCTTGTTCTTGACCGTGCCCGTTTTAACGGCCAGCCGGAGGATGACTCCCAGCACAAAAACATTTCAAGCATCGCGGCCACAGGATTTGGGCTGACTGCTTTCTGCATTGGCGCAGAGCATCGCTGGGTGAGCCCGGCTGTGGCACGCAAGCGAATCCTTACTACGCTGCAATTTTTTGCCTATCGCGCTCAGCAGGAACATGGCTGGTTTTTTCACTTTCTCGACGCAAGGACGGGCAAACGGCGTTGGAAGAGCGAGGTGTCTTCCATTGATACCGCCTTGCTACTTGCCGGCGTTTTGACGGCGCGGCAGACTTTCCATGATGACCCGGAGATTGTGCGGCTGGCGAATCTGATCTACGACCGCGTTAACTTTCCCTGGATGTTGAATGGAGACAGGTTGTTTCTGTCTCATGGCTGGAAACCGGAAACGGGCTTCCTACCTTATCGCTGGGATACTTACAGCGAATCGGGGATCCTTTATATCCTTGCCATCGGGTCTCCCACGCATCCCATTTCCCCCGATTCGTGGTTCGGCTGGAAGCTTCCGATCGTCCATTCCGCTGGTTACACCTACATCGGCGGTGGGCCGATCTTTATTCAGCAATATTCCCAGGCCTGGCTGGATTTACGGAACCGGAGTTACTCTCAGGTTCCTTCGGAAGACCGTGTCGTCCCGCGCGTCAACGTTTTTGAGAATGCGATTGTGGCAACTCGCGCCCAGCAGGCCCTGGGGATCGATCTTTCACAGCGGTATCGCGGCTATTCCGCGAATGTATGGGGCATTACAGCTTCAGACAGCGCCAAAGGTTACGTGGCCTGGGGAGGGTCGCCCAATGACTCCCGAATTGACGGGACTGTCGTTCCCAGCGCTGCCGCCGGCTCCGTTATGTTTGCCCCGAACATTTGTATTCCCGCGCTCAGGGCAATGTTGCTGCGATATGGCAAGAAGGTTTACGGGCGCTACGGCTTTGCCGATGCCTTCAACCCAAACACCGGTTGGGTAAGCAAGTATGTGATTGGGATTGACGTTGGAATCACGCTGCTTAGCGCGGAGGACCTGAGAACTGGAAATGTCTGGCGCTGGTTTATGAATAATATCGAGGTTGAACGCGCGCTTGATATGATCGGGCTTGTGCCGGATGGCCGGACCGTAGCAGGGAAAAAAAATGACGCAGATCCTCCAGCAACCCCAAAATCTCCAACTCAAAAAGGGCAGAAACATCCACCGAACGAAGCGCTTGCCCAGGAAGTCCACGTTGGCAGGGAGCATCGAATTCCAGCCTCCGCGTTCCAATTCAAAATTCCCATTCCTGCCCAGCGGCAGGATTAAACCCGACACTAAACTGAAATACGATTGGCTTTTCTAGGCTTGCGGAGGAGACGTTTCTTCGCCGGAAACAGGTGTGCCAATAGGCTGGTCGATTGAACGTCCTGCGCCATCCTGCTTCGCCGAAGATTGCTGCCGGGCTTTGTGAGACCGCGGCAGCCACATCAGCGGCCCGCCGGTTTTCTTATTGGGGTAATGCGGTGATTTGCGAGGCTCGGTGGAGAAACTCGTTTCCTCTGGCGGCGCGGTTGAAATTTTTTCATGCAGGAGAAGCTCCGTTGCCATGACCTTCGGGTCCTGATGGAACCATCTTTGCAGGGAGGATTGCGTGAGTAGGTTGCAGACAGCGAGCAGGCTCATGCCCTGATGGTGCGCCATCCAGCATCGTACCAGTTCATAACCCCTGCTTCCAGTTGTCAGGCTGTTCGTATAATCGGCGGATTCGTAAAAGCCAAACCTGCCCAGCCATCCCATCTGCCGCATGGCATTGAGATTTTGGACGGCGGGTTCAGGATCGATCTGGAGGGCCAGGAAGCTTGCATAAGGTGCGACCACCGCGTCTTTGCGGGCCTTGGGGTCGAGCGCCAATCCTGGCAAACCAAATGCATAGTATTGGTAGATTCCCTGGGAATCCCGCTCGTTGAAAGCCGCCTCCGATACGCCCCACG
>JBJKQZ010000622.1:0-5977 GCA_046704865.1 Terriglobia bacterium | reverse complement strand
ATCGAGCAACGGCTGCCGGAAGAGATTTTTACGCCGGAGGATATGACGGACCAGCACCGCCTGATCGCGCAGACGGCGGAAGAATTCATGCAGCAGGAAGTCATTCCGCGGGTGCGCGAGATTGAGGAAAAAGACACGAGTCTTTTGCGCGAACTTCTCCGCAAGGCCGCAGAAATAGGATTACCAACGACCGACATTCCGGAGAAGTATGGCGGCCTCGAACTGGACAAGATCTCTTCCATCGTTGTGGCAGAAAAGACCGCCCGCAATGGCTCCTGGACCGCGACCATCGGCGCGCAGGCTGGAATCGGCGTTCTGCCGATTGCCTATTTCGGCACCGAAGAGCAGAAAGCGAAATACGTCCCGCGCCTTGCCAGGGCTGAGTGGGTTGGCGCTTACGCGCTTAGCGAAGAAGGCTCAGCCTCGGACGCGCTCAATTGCAAAACCCGCGCCTCTCTCAACGCCGACGGCAAGCACTACATCCTGAACGGCTCCAAAATGTGGATCACCAACGGCGGCTTTGCCGATGTCTTCATCGTATTTGCCAAAGTGGATGGCGAGAAGTTTACCGCATTCATTGTGGAACGGGGCTTTCCGGGTGTTTCGCCTGGCGCGGAAGAGCACAAAATGGGTATTCGAGGTTCTTCCACCACCCCCATTAATTTTGAGAACGTTCCCGTGCCGGTGGAGAACCTCCTGGGTGAAATTGGCAAAGGCCATCTGATTGCCTTCAACATCCTGAACGTAGGCCGGTTGAAGCTGGGCGCGGGATGCGTAGGCGCAGCGAAATATCTGATTGCGGAGTCTGTGGGCTGGGCGCTACAGCGTGAAGCCTTTGGCCGCAAGATATCTGATTTTGGGCTGATCAAGGAAAAGCTGGGCGGGATGGTAGCTTTGACCTACGCAACGGAAAGCCTGTCGTACCGCACGGGTGGATTGATTGACAGCATGCTGGAAGGCGTTGACCTGGGCGCTCCGGACGCAAGCGGGCAGATCCTTGCCGCTCTGCGCGAATACGCCGTCGAGTGTTCCATCTTGAAGGTGGTGGGAACCGAAACGCTTGACTGGATTGTTGATGAGGCCGTGCAAATTTTTGGCGGGTATGGATTTTCCAGCGAGTATGAAGTGGAACGCGCATATCGCGATCAGCGTGTAAACCGTATTTTTGAGGGGACGAATGAAATCAACCGTCTGCTGATTACCGACATGCTGCTGAAGCGCTCGATGAAGGGCGATCTCGCGCTGATTCCCGCCGCGCAGAAACTCCTGGATGAAGTTCTGGGCACATCTTCAGGTGAGGCTCCGGAAGACCAGGAACCACTGGCTGACGTGGCCGCGGTGCTGGAAGGCGCAAGAAAGGCGGCGCTGCTGGTTGCGGGCAGCGCGGTCCAGAAATATCTCCAGGCTCTTGCTGAAGAGCAGGAAGTGGTTGCCGTGGTCAGCAATTTAGTGATGGAGATTTATGCCATGGAAAGCTCGCTGCTTCGAACCCGCAAGAAGATCAGTAAGGCTTCGGCTGACGCCTGCCAGACGGAAACGGACGCCACGAGAATTTTCGCTTATGAGGCGGCTGACCGGATTGAGGTGGAAGCAAGGCGGGCGCTGGGCAGGATCGCCGAGGGCGATACCCTGCGGACACAACTCGCCATCCTGCGGCGTTTCTTGCGTCGCACGCCGCCGGATTTGATCGGATTGAAGCGGCGGGTGGCAGACCGCGCCATCGAGCTTGGCCGATATCCTCTTGCGTAGATGCGATGGATTGCATGCCTCGCACGTTCAGCTCCGGCCCGGGATGATGATTTTGATCGGAAGGCTACAAACCTTTCAGCACCTTGGCGGCGCCAGCCAAATCAGAAACGGCGAGCACCAGATCGGCTTTTTTGGCGCCTTTCGCGACCGTTTCGTAGCTGTAATCGACGTTGATGCGCGCTTGCGCGAGTCGCTCCGTAATTTCTGCCAGAGTGCCTGGTTTGTCCGGCAACGTGAGGCGGAGAACGTCCTCCTCCGTCACGCGCACGTCGAGACCGAGCAGAACCTTTCTGGCCCGGGCAGGACTGGAGACCAGCAGTCGGACAGGGATTTCACTGCCGCTGCCGTATGAGGTGAAGGCCGAAATGTTGATCCTTGCCCTGGCCAGCGCGCGGGCCACGCGGGCAATCTCTCCGGGGCTGCTGTCAACCCACGCGGTGACTTGCTTGGCTTTGCTCATCGTCGTTTCCTCTCTATATTGTCGCGATTTGCTGAGGATACGCCGAAAAGGCCCCGGGTGTAAACGCCGGGCGGTTCAGAGTTGCGTTACTTCAGCCGGCTTCGAGGCTTTGCTCTCTCAAGTGGCAAGATAAGTGCGACTCTGCGATTTTCAAAACCGGCAGCAGTCCCCGGCAGAGGCATGAGGAGGCCATTGTGAAACCAGTTCAGGAAGTTCGAGTAGTGGTGGTGGGCAGCAGCAACTTTGATGTGGTGGTCAACGCTGACCGGCCTCCGCGTGAGGGAGAGAACATCCTGGCATCGAATCTAAAGTTCTTTCCGGGCGGCAAGGGCGCCAATCAGGCGGTTGCCGTCAAGCGCCTGGGAGCGAAAGTAACTTTTATCGGCGCGGTCGGGAAGGACATCATCGGCGACTTTCTGATTGGCCATCTCGAGGCAAGCGGAATTGAAACTCATTGGGTGCGGCGTGAGCCAGGGCGGTCTTCGGGATGCGCCTTTATCAGTATTTATCCCAGCGGAAACAACTCCATCGTGGTTGATCCCGGAGCCAACCGCACGCTCAAGCCGGAAGACATCGATCACGCTCAAGAGGCAATCACAGAAGCCGACGCTGTCCTTACCGTGCTGGAAATTCCTATGGAGACGGTGGAGGCCGTGTTGCGGGCGGGACGCAATGCCGGGAAACTGACTGTCCTTGATGCAGGGCCGCCACGCCAGTGTTCGAAGGAAATCCTGGGGCTTGCCGACATCGTTTCTCCCAATGAGACGGAACTCGAAGCGCTCAGCAAACAGGCTGTGAGCGGGCGTGAATCCGTTGTAAGTGCTGCCCGAAAGCTTCTAGAACAGGGTGCGGAGACGGTGGCGGTAAAGATGGGCAGTGACGGTTCCATGCTGGTCACCGCGCAGGGTGCAACCCACTTTCCGGCTTCAAAGGTGAAGGCTGTTGACCCGACTGCGGCCGGAGACGCGTTTACGGCCGCCCTGACCGTGAAGCTCGCTGCCGGCGAGAAGATCGAGGATGCGATGCGCTACGCAAATCTGGCCGGAGCGCTGGCCGTGACGAGGCTTGGTGCGTTACCCTCGCTGCCGACGCGAGAGGAAGTGGAAGCCTTTGCCGAAGCCGCTGCGCAGAACCCGGACTGAGCAATCCAGAATCAGAAACCCTTCTTCAGAATCACGTTCCCGAGGAAGCCGCGGTTCTGACCTTCTGCATCCACCACGCGAAGACTGACCCGGAAGGCACCCGCAGGCAGCGGCACTGATTTGTCCAGCCGGACGACCTCGCGCGGATCAACGGCCTGAAGTTTTTGGCGACTGAGTTCTTCGCCCATTGCGCTGTAGAATACAGCCTCTGCGGTGCCCGGAACGAAGACTCCAAATACTCCCTTCAAAGTCACCTGGTTACCCGCAATTTCAGCGGAAAGCGGTTTGCTGATGGCACCAACCCACACAGCCTTCACGATGGGGTTCGGCAGCCGCGTAGGCGCCCAATGCACCGTGAATACGTATTCCTGGCCGGGGTCAAGCGTGGCAAACGGGCTGATGACTTCAGTTTCCAGGAAATAGGGTGTCTGTTTGGGATCATCCGGCAGGGTCTGGAAAAACGGGCCTCGCGAGATGTGCCCCGGACCGTCATTCCATGATTCAACGGAGGCATTATCGGGATACTCCTGGCCCTGGAAATACTTGAATGACTCCACAAGGCAAGCATTCTTCTGTCCGTTAACCACGGCATACCAGCCCGCGTCAGAATCCGCAGCCACTTTGCCCACGCGGTATTCGTAATGGATGCGCAGCATGTGTCCATCATCGATAGCTTGGTAGCTGGGATTCCGCACATCGCCATAAGGATGGTAATAACCCGTGGGAAACATGCTGTGAGGGTTCAACGGTATGTAGACGTAGAGGTCCGGGTTCGGTTTGGAAGGATCATTTGCGTCTGCCGCATCATTCTGGATCAGGTGCCAGATGCCCCAGCGAATGCGCCTCTTGCTGATGTTCCGCATCACCTGGTTCACCTGAACGCGCGTGGTTCCTGCATAAACGTGATACGTGCGAATAAACTGTACCCCTGTCCGCGGATCGGGCGGGCTGGTCACACGCACGGCCACTTCTTCGGGTGTGTTCTTGACGACCTCGGACTTGAACGGGCTGCCGTCGAGGATGTAATAGGGAATGCTGGGCCACTCGTTATCGTTCATCCAGCCTTCCGGCGCGGGCCAGACTTTGTCGCCGCCGTAGTTGGCCCATCCGGCCTTCAGATTGTTCTGGCTTTCCGGCAGGACCTTGCCTTCAAACTGCTTGTTCACAAAAAAGTAGGATTGATCGCCAAGCTCCAGTTGGATGGCGCGGCCACCGATTTCAGGCGTTACGTAAAGCGTGATGAGGCCGTTGGTCAGGCGGTAAGCCTTCCAACCCTTGTACTCGGTGGATTCAAGCTTCGCCTCAAATGATGGGCCTGTTGATGCCACGATTGACCTCGCCGAAAAAGGCTGAAGTATCGCGCAAGCGATCCGTAAGGGTTGTGGCAGCCTGTCCGGAGGTTCAAAGCCAACGGCCGAAAGCAGCGCCAGGCAAGCTAGAGTCATGATCGATAGGCGTAGTCGTGACATATTTTTCCTTTGGATTCAGGATGTCCAGCCGTTCGAAACCTTAAATGCAATGCCCGCCTAACGCCCTGGAGCGGATTCCGCAGAGAGCGCTGAAAGCCGGTGCGCCATGCCGCGCACGGCCGGGTAAAGATCGCGGTAGACGCTGTACTGGCGATCATAAATGGCAGTATTTGTCGACTGCGGATAAAGGCATTCGCTAACCTGGATGGCTTCGCCAGCCGATTCCTCCACCGACGAGTACACCTTTGCACCGGCTCCTGCCAGCAATGCTGCGCCAAACGCGGAACCTTCGGACGTCTTGAGCGTCACCAGTTCCTTTCCATAAACGTCCGCCTGGATCTTTCGCCAGGCAAAACTGCGCGAACCGCCGCCCGAGGCCCGGATCTGTTCCACGGGGATTTCGAGTTCCTTGAAGATTTCCAGAGAATCGCGCAGGCTGAACGCCACGCCTTCAAGAATGGCGCGAATCAGGTGGCCGCGTGTGTGTGCCGCCGTCAAACCGAACCACATTCCGCGAGCTTCCGGATCGAGATGCGGCGTGCGCTCACCCATCAGATAAGGCAGAAACAGCAGGCCGCCGGACCCGGGAGGAATGGTATCGGCTTCCTTGATGAGAAGCTCATATACATCGATTTCCGTCTGGCCCGCATACCAGCTCTCGACGATGCCGAAATGGTCGCGGAACCAGCGCAGTGAAAGGCCGGCACCCTGAGTCACTCCCATCACGTGCCACTTGCCGGGAACGGCGTGGCAGAAGGTGTGGATGCGGCCCGCCGGGTCAAGCTTGGGCGCGCCGGTGTAAGCGAACATCACACCCGAACTTCCCAGGGTGCTCGAAGTCAGCCCCGGCAGCACAATCCCGTTGCCAACAGCGCTGGCGGCCTGATCCCCCGCGCCGCCCACCACTGGTGTTCCGGCAACCAGGCCGGTAAGCAATGCAGCTTCGCGAGTGACTGTTCCAGTGATTTTCGGCGATTCATAAACCTGTGGCAGCAGGCCCGAATCGATCTTCAGCGCTGCAAGCATTTCCTGCGACCAGCGTCGGTTGGAGACATCAAAAAGCAGCGTGCCGGAGGCATCGGAAACATCCGTGGCGAATTCGCCTGTCAGGCGGTAACCCACAAAATCTTTAGGCAGCAGGAAGTGAGGCGTCGGGT
>JBJKQZ010000621.1:0-3175 GCA_046704865.1 Terriglobia bacterium | reverse complement strand
CACCACCGGCTCAACGGCTGTAATCCTCATTGGATGTCCTTTCGATGATTTGATTGCGGCTGCGACCGACCGCCCCAGCCGTACCCAGCAATTTCAACAGGCAAACTGGCACTTTACCGCAAAGGACAAGACGCCACAATAGGTTAGGAAGAATGGTTGGAATATCCTGAAGAACCTGGATTGAAAGAGCTGGCGCCAATAAAAGAACTGAAGGAAAATGTCGTGCCTGCCGGGCCAAGTGGCGGCAAATTCGCCCGGCAGACACAGACCCCCCTCTCGCGCCCAGCGCAAGGAGTCAGATTACAGAAAAGAAGGGGGTTAGTTCCTGGTACGCAGTTCTTCGCACTTGAGGCAATACTCTGCCCATGGAATCGCCTTAAGGCGATTCGGAGAAATTTCTTCACCACAGGCCTGGCATTCGCCATAAGTGCCGCCCGCGACGCGCTCGAGTGCATAGTCGATTTGCTGGAGCATGCGGCTGCGAACGCTCGCTGTCGTCACGTTGACGTCCTGCTCAACGCTCCGAACCGCGAATTCCATTTCGTCGGCCGATTGAACGGCTGAAAGAGCTTCCGGGTTGTTTCTGGACCCTGCCAGAAGCTCCTGTCGCTTCTTCAACAGCATTGCTCGGTACGCGTTCTTTCTTGATTTCAATGTAGCTGGCATCGTACAACCTTCCTTATTCTAGTCGTATCTTCACTTCTGCTTTTCTCTTTCCGGAGTTTCAGATGGTTTGGAAAGGGTGAAGGTTGCACAAAATTTAGCATGGAACAAAAAAAATCTCAAGAGCCGTGTTTTGTTGCGGTTTCAAAAGCGAAAAGAGCTCCATAAATGATAGAATTCCATATAGTTTATTCCCTGGGTTGGGTGGGCTAAGGAGCGCAGTCTGTGTCAAATCGCGACGAAATGCTGGGCCTGATTCGTAACATATTGAAAACACATGGGAAGGGAAGCCATGAGGCCGAAGCTCGCACCTTGCCGCCCCCTCTTGAGAACGTGATGCCGGTTATTCCGCCTGAGGAATTGGTGGAACGGTTTGAATCGGAGCTCAAGAACCTGGGATGCAATTCCCACCGTGTTTCGAGCATGCGGGCCCTGGAGGAGACACTTTGGTCAATTTTGGCGCCGATTAAGGCGCAATCGGTTGTGCTTACCCGGAACCCTCTCATTGCCCAACTCCAGATTGGAAAATTGCTGGAGGCTAAAGGCCAGAGGGTCCTTGCATGGCCAGCAAACGCTGTAGATCCGGCAGAGGACAAGTTATTTCACGATCAATGTTTTGCAGCGGATGCCGGCATCACGGGAGTGGATTTTGCCCTGGCTGAAACAGGCAGCCTGGTCCTTACGAGCTTTACTGAAGGGAGCCAACTGGCCTCCCTGGCTCCGCCCGTCCATATTGCGCTTTACCGGCGCAGCCAGATTCGGGCATCACTGGATGAAGTTCTGCAGAACCTGCCCGTTTCACGCGATCCCGACAGGCCCACCCCCGCCCGCTCGGTTGTTTTTGTCTCCGGCACCAGCAGGACTGCCGACATTGAGCAGATTCTCATTCGCGGCGTTCACGGGCCGCGCAGTGTCCATGCCATTCTGGTGGAGGAATCCTGCCTGGCAGGATGACCTTGTCTTCTTCCAGCCCTCAAATCGAACCCCCACCCGGCCTCCAGTTTGGGTATCTGGGTGTTATAAAAAAAGAATATTGTTGAAACTATTACGTTATGGCACAATGAGGAAGCGTTTGTCGCTCTTGTATCCCTTTCGAGTTGTACTCAAAGGCTGCGAGGGAAGTTCGCGGCTGTTTGTGTTTTTCAGCCACGGAAGCGAAGCACAGAACGGACGGCGCCAACTATCAACAAGGAGTAGAAGTAAACGTGAGTAACAATCGTGAGCAAGGAACCGTAAAGTGGTTCAATGCCAGCAAGGGGTATGGTTTTATCCAGCGGCAAGGTGGCGAGGACGTATTCGTCCACTTTTCTGCGATCCAGGGAGACGGTTATCGTAGCCTTCAGGAAGGTGCGCCCGTCGAGTTCGAAGTCGTCCGTGGTCCGAAGGGACTGCAAGCGGCAAACGTAGTTCAACTGTAAGACTTGCCTGGGGCCGGATAACTTCCGGCCCCAACATCCTCGGCAGTTCATTCCTCCTTTAACTATCTTCCAAACAGATCAAAGTTGCGATCCACAATGCATCTGATGCATGCCTGGGCCTGATTTTTTAATCCACTTCCGGCTCCGCTAAACCCACCCTTCTCACTCGAACTGCGCCAGATGACTCAATCGATTGATTTTGAATCCGTCGGCCGGAGTGCTAAAATTTGCGGGTAAGCGCAAAACAGTATCGAATAAGCGATACGGCTCTGCTGGCGGCGGGATTTGGCGTGCGTGCGGAGCGCCTCGCATCTTGATTTCTATACTAAGGCCTGAACCATGACGCCCCTGATGGAAGAAATCCTGCAGCAGCCGGACGCGCTCTCAGGAGTCCGCAAATTTTATGCCAGCCCCGGCGCCATCCCGCTGAACATGCGAAAGAAGCTGGGGATATCACGCGAGACCGTTGTCGTCGTCACGGGGATGGGCTCTTCGCTCCACGCTGCTTACCCGGCGCAGGCATATCTTACCGCCATGGGCTACCGGGCGATTGTGTGGGAGGCAGCCGAACTGCTCCACCATCACCTGAAGATGCTGGGGCCTGACACATTGCTGGTGGTGGTTTCGCAATCGGGCGAGACCGTTGAAGTGACGCGGCTTCTTGAGGTCTTGCCGAAAAAGATAAACGTAATTTCCGTTACCAACGTGGAAGGCAGCCATTTGGGCCGGCAGGGCAAACTGCTGCTACCCATGATGGCCGGAGTCCAGGCGGCCGTCAGCACCAAGACCTACACCTGCGCCGTGGCCGTCCTGATGTACCTCGCCTTTGCGATCACGGGCGAGTCCAACCGCGCCCTGACTCAGGCGCTGATGCACGCCGTGGACGCGCAGGAAGATGTTCTCGAGCGGCACGACGATCTGATGCTCCCCACGCTCGAGTTCTTCAATCATCCGCCCTATGTGGCGCTGCTTTCACGCGGTGCGGACATGGCTTCCGCTTTCCAGGGCTCACTAATGCTCAAAGAAGTCGCGCGCCTTGCCGCCGAGCCGATCACCGCAGCGCAGTTCCGCCACGGCCCCATTGAGATTGTCAA